>JAFWJI010000004.1 GCA_017511585.1 Mycoplasmataceae bacterium | reverse complement strand
ATATTAGTTGGTTTCATTCTAGGATATGCAATTGAAGGTTTTAAAAATTTTGGTATTAAAAATATTTTGTTTGATTCAAAATTTGATTCTAGCCAAGATAAATATTCATTTTGAATGCCGTTTAGTATAACGCTTTTAACTTCTGTTTTTGCTTTAGCAATTGCAATTCCAATGGGGATAAAAGTGGCTTTATTTACAAAGTATCGTTTATCTAAAAAATATAGAAAATCAATTCTTATTGTATTTCAAGTATTAAGTGGTATTCCTTCGGTAATTTTTGGTTTATTTGCTGAAAAATCATTAGGAATTATTTGATTGAAATTGTTTCAAATAAATCCTAGTTCAATATTTAATGGATCAATAATGTTATCTTTTATGGTTATTCCAACAATAGTTACTATGACAATCGATTCTTTAAATAATGTTGATGAAACATTAATTAATAATCCATTGGCTTTAGGAAATACTAAAACAAGAGCTATTTATAAAATAGTAAAAAAAGCTGCAAGACCAGGAATTGTTGTTGCAATAATTTTAGCTATTTCAAGAGCAATTGGTGAATCAATGGCTATTTCAATGATTTTACAAGCTCAACCAACTAATTCAATTTATCAAGGTGGATTTAGCGAATTTCTTAATTCTTCAAATCAAACATTAGGTGCTTTTATTTCAACAGCTATGTTTGCTGATAAAGATCCTGAAAAAATGAGACCACTTCTTTATTCATTTGGATTAATAATGTTAATAATTTCAATGATTTTGAATATGATTATTTTCTCTTTTTCAAATTCTAAAAACAAAAAAATAAATTCAAAATTTATTAGATTTGAACAAAAATTATATGAATTCATTAGTTGACCATTAAGACAATTTAAAGTTTTATGAGAAAAAATAACATTTAAACCACAATCAGAAAATTCTATTAGTATTGATAATTTAGAAAATGTTCCAAAGTATATTAAAGATAGAAATATGAATTATAAATATTCAAATGTCTTTACATATTGAAAATTGTTTTGAGAAGTATTTTTTACAATAATTTGTTTTTCATTTGTTGCATGGATTGTTGGAGATATTGTTGTTAATGGAATTATGGGAATAAGTCATGAACCAAAAACATTTTTCTTGTATGATAAAAATTCAACATTTCAATCATTATTAAATACATTATTAATTATTATTGTTTGTTTGGTTATCGGATTTCCATTTGCACTATTAATTGCAATTTACTTAAATGAATATTCAAAAAATGGAAAACTTAAAAAAATAATTGTATTTTTCTTAGATTCTTTAGGAACTACTCCATCAATAATATTTGGTATGTTTGGTCTTCTATTATTTATTAGAACATGAGGTTTAACTTCTAATGGTGTTTATGGAAATTCATTAATTGCTGGTGCTCTTACATTAATTATTGTTGTTATGCCTTCATTTACAAGACAGTTAGAACAAAGTTTAAAAAATATTCCAGAAGATATTAGATTAAATTCTTTTGCCCTTGGAAATACTAAATTACAAACAATATATAAGTTAATTTTACCGATGGCTTTTGCATCAATAATAACTTCAATAATTTCAACAATAGGAAGAATTTTTTCTGAAACTGCCCCACTTTATTTAACTGCTGGATTATCTTCTTCTAAATTTACAGCATTAAATAGACCAGGAACCACATTAACAACTCAAATATATGCCCAAATTTTTTCAACAAATCAAAATGCAACAAATATTCAATATCAAGCAGCATTTATGACTATTATTTTTGTTTTATGTTTAATATTTATAGGGTATGTATTAATTCCTAATAGAAAAAGAATTAAACTAACTATAAAAAATTGATGACAAAATTGAAATCATGTCTCTCATAAATTAAAGATATAAGGAAAGAAGTAATGTTTAAAAATATTTTTAAATTTAAAAACAAATCAAATGATAAACAAGTAGAAATTAAAGAAAAGTTAGAACATCAAAATAGTGAAGCTATTTTTGTTGTTGAAAATTTATCGCTTTGATATAAAAATGGTAGAAAACAAGCTCTTTTTGATATTTCTACTGAAATTAAATTAAACAAAGTTACAGCATTTATTGGTCCTTCTGGTTGTGGTAAATCAACATTTTTAAGAGAATTAAATAGAATGAATGATCAAATAGAAGGGGCAATATCAGAAGGAAATATTTTTTTAGAAAATGAAAATATAAGATCTAAAAAAATGCCAACAACATTATTAAGATCAAGAGTAGGAATGGTTTTTCAAAAACCTACACCATTTCCTATTTCGATTTATGAAAATGTTGCTTATGGTCCAAAATCAAATGGTATTCATGACAAAAAAATATTAGATAAAATAGTTGAAAATTCATTAAAAGATGCTGCTCTTTGAGAAGAAGTTAAAAATAATTTAAATGATTTAGGAACTAGTTTATCAGGAGGACAACAACAAAGATTATGTATTGCAAGAGCAATTGCATTAGAACCAGAAGTTCTTTTAATGGATGAACCAACATCTGCATTGGACCCTATAGCTACTGCTAAAATTGAAGAATTAATTTTAAAATTAGCTAAAAAATATACAATAGTTATAGTGACCCACTCTATGGCTCAAGCTCAAAGAATTAGTGATGAAACCTTTTTCTTTTATGAAGGAAGAATTATTGAACAAGGCCCAACAAAACAAATATTTTTAAGACCAAAAAATTCAAAAACAAAAGATTATATAAATGGAAGGATTGGTTAATAAATGTCTACAAATTATAATATTCTGTTAAAAAGTGAAAAAAAATTAAAAAAATTACTTTTTTCTTATCTTTTCCATGTTTATGAAATACATCAAAAATTATGAAGAGATACTGAAAAATATATTGGTCAAAATGAAAATTTAATTTTAGATAATGTTGAAAGAAGATTAAAAAGATCATTAGATGCTGAAGATGAATTATTAGATGAATGTATTTGAACAATATCAAAAGATGATCCAAGAGCTAACCATTTAAGATTTATTATTTTTATTATTTATTCAACAAAAGATTTATCAAGAGCTTGTGAATATACTCAATCAATTGGAAAAATAATTGTAAGAAATAATTTTTCTAAAAAAACTATCGATATAATAAAACCATTATTTAAATTATATTTAAATCATATAGAACAAATTATTGAACTTCATAATGATGAAATGGAAAACTTTAATTTAGAAAATTTTGATGATTTAACTTCTCAATTTGAAGAAAAATTTGAAGAAATTCAAAAAGAAATCAAAAAACAATTTTCAAACGATGAATTTATTCATTATAAAATAATGCAAATTGAAAGATTGATTTCTTCAACAATAGAAAGAATTCAATCAACATTTTCTTTTGCTTTGCTTTCAAAAATGGGTTCTACAATTACAATTGGCGCTATTAAAAAAACAAAGTAATTTTATTTGTATTTATTTTGTATTTATTTGTTTAATAAAATCTTTTATTTCTTTTACATATTCTTTTTCTTGTTCATGAAAAGGCATATGAGCAGATTTATCCATTAATTCAATTTTTATTAAAGCTTTATTTTCGTCTAGATTTTCAATTTGTTTTTCTCCAAATGCTTTAAATAATGATTTAGGGTTAATAATTTTGTCATATTTACCAGCTAATACTAAAGTTGGACATTCAATTTGACTTTCATTATTTTTTAGTTGTTTTAAATTTCTATGTGAATAAATGGATTTTTTTATTTTTCTCATTAAATTTCCATTTTCTTTTTGAAACTTTAATCCATCAATAATTAATTGTTTTATTTTTTCATGGTCATTTTCAAAAGTTTTTAATAGATCTGAATAAATTAAATTTAGTCATTTAAAATATTGTTTAAAAGTTTTTAGTTTAAATTTTTTATTTATAAGTTTTCATTTTGGTTTCATTTTAGAATTTGTTGGTGTTACCAAAATTAAACCAACTACATTTTTTCTAAAAATATTTGCAATTTTAATTGCAATCCCGCCACCCATTGAATGACCAATTAAATAAAATTTATCCAAATTTATTTCTCTTAATAAATTTATGCAATATAAAAATAGATCAAATGTATTTGGTTTTTTATTATTTTTATCTCATTCTTGAACTCCAAAACCAGGTAATTGAATAGCTATATAATCATATTCGTTTTCAATATGTTTAATGAAATTGTTATGATATTCACTATTTGTAGCTCAACCATGAATAAAAACTATAGTCCCTTTTTTAAAATCATTTTTACATTTAAAATAAAAATAGGTACCTAATTCATTTCTTTTTATTTCCATAAAATACAAATCCTAATCAAGAAGTTTTTCTTGTTCTATTTTTTGCATTATTTGTTCTATTTGTTTTTCAGTTGGAATTTCTGAATTAATAATTATGTAATTTATTCCATAAATTTGACAAGTTTTTTTCAAATATTGTACATATACTGAAAGTAAAGATTTAAAATAATTTTCATTTTCAGAAAAATTATCAATTTCACTTTTTCTTCCTCTTTTAAAAATCCTTTCTTTAAATACTTCTCATTTTAAATCAAGAATAATATACAACTTAGGAACTCCTACTGAATAAATAAGTTCTTTTGTTTTTTCATGTCACATTGAATCATAAAATCCAAACATTATAGGATCTGCAGTCATATTTTGATGAGCAAATAAACGATCTTCAAAAATAGTTCTATCAAAAACAGATAAATTATTGTTTAAAACACCTTTACGATAGTTATCAAATCTTGAGCAAAAAAAGTATACTTGAAAAGCAATTGCTGATGTTTCATCTCCTTCATACAATCTTTTTAATAATAAATTTTGTAATTCATCATTTTCATTTAATTCAAAAATTACATCAGCATTTAATTTTTTTCCTAGCTCTCTAGTAAGTGTTGATTTTCCTGCTCCAATCATACCACCGATAGCAATTGCATTAGCAACTCTTATTCTTTGGAAATTTGCAGGTTTAAGTTTTTTTGACATCATAATTATCTCTTT
>JAFWJI010000064.1 GCA_017511585.1 Mycoplasmataceae bacterium | reverse complement strand
TAAGTCCTAAACCAACTAAAATCGGAATAGTTTTTAAATCACTAGCCATTTCTCCACATAAACTAACTGATTTATTTTCTTTATTTGCACTATCTACAACTATTTTAATTAAATTTAAAACTGCTGGGTTTAATGGTTGATATAAATATTTTAATTTTTGATTTGTTCTATCAACTGCCATTGTATATTGAATCAAATCATTTGTGCCAATTGAAACAAAATCGGCATATTTGCAAAAAATTTGACAATTAATAGCTGCTGCAGGGGTTTCAATCATTAAACCAATTTCAATTTTGGTTGAAAAATTAGGATATTGCTTTTGATAATCTTGATAAAGTTGATCAAAAATATTTTTTGCTTCTTGAAATTCTTCAATAGTTGTTACCATTGGGAAAATAATTGATAATTTACCAAATTCACTAGCTCTAATTAAAGCTTTTAATTGGGTTTTAAATAAATTTTTTTGATCCAAAGAAAATCTAATTGATCTACAACCTAAAAAAGGATTATCTTCTTTATCGAAATTAAAATATTGCAATTTTTTATCTGCTCCAATATCTAAAGTTCTAATAATTACTTTTTTATTTTTCATTTTTTTCAAAATGGTTTTATATATTTTGAATTGCTTATCTTCAGAAGGTCAATTATTAGAATCCATATACATAAACTCTGTTCTAAATAATCCAATTCCATCAACGTTGATATCTCTAATATAATCAATTTCATTTATTGAATTGATATTAGAACAAATTTTAAAAACATTTTGATCTTTAGAAATAAATGATTTAGACTTAAATTTTTCTAATTTCATTTTTAAATCATTTTCTTTTTTAATTTCTTTTTTTAATTGTTCAATTATTTGCTTTGAAGGATTTATATAAACTTTACCAGTTGTTCCATCTAGAGCTAAAATATCTCCTTGTTTTATTTTTGAACTAATATCTTTTAAACCTAAAATTGCAGGAATATTTAATGAACGACTTAAAATTGCTAAATGAGAGCTTTTACCTCCAACATTTGTTAGAAAACCTTTTACAAATTTTGGATTAAAATTCAATATTTCTGAAGCGCTTAAATCATTTGCAACAATAATGACTTCTTCATTAATATCGCTTAAATTTTCTTTAGTTATACCTAATAAATTTAAAATTATTCTTTGACTAATATCTTCAATATCAGATGCTCTTTGACCAATATATTCATAGTTACTATTTAAAAATATATCAACATATTTTTGAAAAATTTTTTTTACTACAAATTCACTATTTAATTTTGTTTTAACAATTTCATCTATAATTTCTTGTTTTAATATTGGATCTTTAACAAGTTGGATATGAGCATCAAAAATTTTTATATCTTCTTGTTTTAAATTTTTAAAAGCAATAGTTTTTATTTTTTCAATTTGTTCAACACTTAAATTAATTGCTTTTTCTAATTTTTGAATTTCTAAATCAATGCTTTTTATTGTTTTTTTTTCAATTTTAATATCATAATTTTTAAGTAAAAAAACTTTTGCAATTACAATGCCTTTTGATACACCTTCTCCTTGAAGAATCATTTTTTCTCCTTGAACTAATTATATGAAATAAAAAATTAATAAATTAAAAAGTGCACTCTATTAAATAATTAATAGTAATGCACTTTTTATATTTATATTTATTAAAAAATATTTTTATAAAAATCAATTATGATAAGTGATTCCTGTTTGTAAGATGATATAAATGATAGCAATTAAAAATATTAAATATAATCAAATATCAATTCTTTTTAAATAATAAAATTCTCTTGTTTTAACTTTAACACCTTCATCTTTGATTGTTAAAATTTCTATAGAATTTACAATTTTTTTACAACTTTTTCTTTTGGTTTCATTTTTACTAAAATGCATTAAAAAATATTGCATTAAACCTAAAAAACCATTTAATATAACAAATGTAATTATTCCAAAAGAAAGTCCATAAGCAATTGAATTAGTTAACATCATCATAATTATTGTTATAAACAATGTAGGAATATCAATAATTATTTCTCATTCAAAATGTCTAATTTGAGTAATCATTAATGTTCCAATTAAAACTAGTATCGGTCCAGTAATTGGTTGGTATTGAATACCATCAACATTAATTGGCATAAAAATTTGAATAACTGGTCATAAAGCAATTGATGATGCAAAACATAATGCAGTTACAATTGTGCTAAGTCCTGTTTTAGCTCCAGCACTTACTCCGACTGTAGATTCAACAAATGAAGTTACAGTAGTTGCACCAATTGATGATCCTACAACAGTACTTACAGCATCTACAAAATTAGCTTTTTCCATTCAATTTGGATCTTTTTTGGATAAATTTAAAGTTTTATCCATAACAATTAAAGTTCCTGTTGTGTCGAAAAAGTCCATATAAAAGAATGATAATATCCCGATATATGTAATTGGATTTTTTCACATATTAGCATTAGCAAATCCTTTTCAACCAGCAACTATTACATCATCAAAAGTACTAAAACCCGAATAACCAACACTGACTGGATTTATTGTATTTGGATCTACTCCTTTAATGCTTTTAGTCAAAATAAGTATGATTAAAATTATTGCTCCAATTAACATACTAATTATTATTGAACCTGTTATTTTTGAATAATGTAAAACTAGAGCTAAAACCAAAACAACTAATCCAACAATAACTAATGGATTACCAAAGTCACCTAAAGTAGAAACTAAAGCATTTGAAGGGTCTTTAATAATTATTCTTGAATTTTGCAAACCAAGATATGCAATGAAAAAACCGATTCCAGCACCAATCGAAATTTTTAAATTAGTTGGAATAATTGAAGATATTTTCGTTCTTAAGGGACTCATTACAACAAAAAAATATAATATTCCCGAAAGCATAGTTATTGTCAATGCTGAATCAAATCCTACTTGTTGAGCGACTGTATATGCAAAAAATGCATTTAATCCCATTCCAGGGGCAAGTGCTAATGGAACACGGGCATAAAGGCCCATGAACATACTTGCAAAAACAGTTGCTATAGCAGTTGCTAAAAATAATCCGCCTTGATATTGACTAGCAAATTGTTGATTATCTCCTGGATTAATTGGTGAAGCACCAACAATTGATGGATTTACAGCAAGTATATATGCCATTGCTAAAAAAGTAGAAAGACCACCAATGATTTCTTTTTTAAAAATTGCATCAAATGTATCAAATTTAAAATATTTTTTAAATGAAGTTAAAAAAGTTTGATCTTTTTGTTTCATTATCTAAAATACCTCTTTGTATTTGTACAAATTTTTTACAAGTATCAATTTAAATAACATTTAAATTACTAAACTAACAACGTTAGAATATTTGTACGTACAAATTATATTTTATTGATAATAAAATATTAGATTTATTTTAGTTTTTTATTTCTTACGTAAAGATAAATGAATACAAAGATACCTAGAGTTACAAATGCAGCAGCTCCAATACCAACTCATGAAAGCATTGACATACCATCTGATTTATTTTGTAATCCTGAAACAACAGGAGCATAGTATCAATATTCAGAAATTGGATCTTTATATCTTATTGCTACGCTATCACCATTTGATAATGTTCCAGGTGAAGTTAATCAATTTCCATTTTCATCTTTTACTTGATTTCAGTTAAATGAATTCATTTGTGATGAAGATTCATTGTTGTAGTAGAAAGTTACATAACCATTTTTAATTAAATAATCTAATGTAAATTCATCTGAACTTCTACCTAAAACATTCAATTTAATATCAGAAGCGCTTGTTGAAGAAATCATGTTTCCTGAACCATTGATTCCTGCATAACTAAATTTCATTAAATTCATTACTCTTCTAAATTCTGAATCTTCAATTGTTGTATATGAAGAATCATCTCTTGATTTTAGACCTGAAATTAATAATCCTGAATCTTCTGGATAAGCATTTAATTGTTCTGGATTTTGACCAATTCCTTCTTGAGGTTCGCTAATATTTTTTCCAGCAAATCCTTCTTGATTAACTTTAATAAATGAATATTTATCTTCAGCTGCATTGTGTTTAGTTGGATTAGCTATTGTATTATAATATGCTTCTTTTACTGGTGAACCATTTGGTGAAACTAATTTTCATTCAACTTTATCACCGTTATTTAAATCGTTAATTGAAATAAAGTTTTCAGTTCATTCATGTTTTATTTGTTTATTTTCATTTCAAACTCTTACTAAGAATTTATATCCACCTAATGATGTTTTTAAATCACTATTAGAATTAGATTGATTTGGATCATCAACAAGGATGTTGAATGAACCTTGACCATCAATTATTCCACCTTGTTTTACTCTTAAGTGTTTTAATAATTCTTGTTCAATATCTTTTTCAAATAGACCTGAAACTACAAAGATTAATGGATTAGGTAATTGAGCAAAAATTAATTCATCAGAACTTGAAACAATTTCAATTTTGAAACGATCTCCATTTTTCAATGTTTCAATGCTAAAAATATCACCACCATCAATTTGTTTTATTTGACCATCAGTTGAAGTGTAAGTTGCTACTAATTTTACTTGACCATTAAAGTCTTTTTTAATTTGTTCATTAATTTGTTCTAAAGTGGTAAGTGTTGTTGCGTTTTGATTATTTTCTCTTCTAATAACTTTAAATGTTTCAACCAATTTAGATTGACCATTAATTGGAGGTTCATTAGAATCTAAAGCATTTTTATAAACAGTATCTCTATTAATTGGATTAGAAATTTTTTCAACAAATTCTTGTGCATTAAATTCATAACTAATATTTTCTTCATTACTAATAGGGAATTTAATATTGTTGAAAGTATATTCTACTTTAACACCTTGTTGATCTACATAATAATCGTATTCACCTTCAGCAGTAGCAAGACCTTTTTTATTTACAAATTCAAATTCAATTGTTTGGTTTTGGAAGAAGTTGTATTGTAATTTTGTTTTTTCTAGATCTGGGAATTTAAATGCATTTAATGAATATTG
>JAFWJI010000063.1 GCA_017511585.1 Mycoplasmataceae bacterium | reverse complement strand
GTTTGTAATAAAACAAATTTGATTTCTAATAGAATTTAAATCATAATAATTAATTGGCTTATCATTAAAATAAATTTTATTATCCAAAATTACTGTAGATATTAATTTTAAAAATGTAGTTTTACCAGATCCATTATCGCCTATTAACCTAATACTTGAATTAATTAATAGATTATTTATTTTCAACATTGTTTTTTTAGAAGGATAATGAAAATCTATATCTTTTAATTCTATTTTTTTAATCTTATCTATTTTATTTGTTGTATCATCATACATTTCATTTTCAAATGATAAAAATGAATTAATATTATCAACATATTGATTTATTATAGGATATTTTATTAACATAAATATTAGACTATTAAAAGGTTGATGAAAAAAATTGAAAATTGATAAAAATAAAAACATCTTTCCAATTGAAAAATTATTTTCTCAAATATTTTTAGATAATAAAATAATTAAAAATATGTAAACTAAATTATTTATAAAAATATTTAGTGTTTTAAATAAAATAAATTTTTTAAGAAAAAATTCATTTGTATTGTTTGAATTTTCAATAGATTCTATAAATTTATTTTTTAAATGATTACTAGAATGTAATTTAAATTGTTCTAATCCATTAACTATATTTAAATAATTTTTATAAACTAAAACTGTTTTTTGTTTCTTTTCATTTTCTATATTTCTAAATTTATTTTGAAATAAAAAAGAAATAACAAGTGAAAAACAACTTAAAAATAAGGCTATTAAAAAAATTTGTAAATTTAATAATATTAAAAAAATAATTGATAAAACTAAAGAAAATAAATCTGTAAATAAATTTAATATATATCTTGATTTAAACTGAGAAATTTTAAAAATTATTTCTAAGTTTTGTAAATGCACACTTTCATCTATATGTAAAACTTTTATAAGTTCTACTCTTTCTAATTTATCAATATAATTATTAATCAATTCTTTGTTATAGCTAATCTCCATTTTTTTAACTATTAACTCTTGAAAAATTGATAATAATATTTTTATAAAACTAATTACAGTAAATAAAAATGTAATAATTATTAGATCGACAAATAAATTAGAAAATAGAATTTTATCTAAAATAATTTTCAAATAAAAACTTCCGAAAAAAGAAAAAGAAATTATAAAAAAAGTTAAAACATTAATTAATATATGTTCTTTTTTATAATCAAAATTAAATAACTTTATTTTATTTAATTGATTTGAAGATTTAGAATAATTTGATTCTTTTGAACAAACAATAATAATATTAGAAAATATTTTTTCAAATTCTTCTAACGATATTTTTCTTTTACCAATAGTAGGATCGAAGAAAATTACATTATTTTTATTTGTAATTTTTTCTACAATTACATAATGTAAAAAAAGATCATTTTTAATAACTACAATAATTGGGTTAATTATTCTTAATTTTTTAAATGAATCAAAATCACCTTTAAGAGGTTCTAATTTAAGACCATTTTTTTGTCCTAAACTAGATAATTCAAATAAATTAAGACCATTTTCATTATAATTTGCTTGTAATTTCAAAGTAGTTAAAGAAATTTCTTTATTATAAAAAAAATTATAAATAATTTGGATAACTAAAATGCCACAATCAAGTTTGTCAACTTGTTGTTTATATCTAAGCATAGATTATAATTCCTTGTCCAAACAAAAACTATCTAAATATATTAGTGCAAGAAAATTATAACAAAATTAAAAGTTATTTTTTACCTAAAATTAATTGTTTCTTTTTAGAAAATTCTTCTTTTGTAATTATCTTATCTTCTAATAATTTTTCTATAACCATCATTTCAGTATGAGCATTTATTTGATTATTTGGACTAATAATATTTGCCAATATAATTGTATCTTCATTGTTGTTTCTAAATTCTATAGTATTCATATGTGGTTGGTGAAATGGATTTGAAGACATATCTACTAAAACAGTATTATAATTTTGCTTTGTTGAATTTTTATCACTATTTTTATTATTTAAAGAATATTTTTTAACAATTTCATTTTTTTCTTCTTCAGGAATTTCATTAACATTTTCTTTAACAATTTCTAAAGTTTTAGTTCATTCTATTTCATTATTTTTGTTATTTATTTTTTTAACTTCAATATTAATTTTTTTATTTTCTTCCATAACAATCTCTATTTAAAATATGTGTTTAATAATATAATTTATATCATAAAATGCTGTTTTAGCTCAGAGGTAGAGCACTTCCATGGTAAGGAAGGGGTCGCAAGTTCAAGTCTTGTAAGCAGCACCATATGTTAAAAGCACCAAATTCTAAACTAAAAATAAAGCAGAGAAAATAAAAGAAACTAAAATTATTGAATCAAAACGATCTAATATTCCACCATGTTCAGGAAGTATATTTGAAAAATCTTTTGTTTTTACAAATCTTTTTATACTTGAAAAAACTAAATCTCCTAATATTGCAATAATTGGCAATGCAATTGGTACAACAATTAATAAAATAGTTTTATCAATATTTAAAGATTTGAAATTTATAAATCAAAAAAATAAAAACAATGCCAATCAAGTAAAAATAAAACCAACAATAGCTCCTTCAATTGTTTTATTAGGAGATATTTTTGGAGCTAATTTTTTATTTTTAAATATTTTATTTCCCAATAATATTCCACCAAAATAAGAAAATGTATCACAAAATGCAGGACCAAATAATAGAACTAAAAGGAATAGGAAACTTCCTCCTTTAGCATTTAAAAACATTAAAGATTTACCAGCAATTGTTATAAAAGTAATAAAAACATAAGTAATTAAACCAAATAAAAATGTTTTGATTTCTTTTTTTGCAAATAAAAATGGTGTCAGTAATAAAGCAAACTCAATTAAATAACCTAATCCACTAATATTTGCAATTTTATATTGATATTGATCTCTTATTAAATCATTTAATGATAATGATTGATTATTGTCATTAAATCATGAATACAAATTGTCTCATGAACTAAAAAATGTTAAAAATGTTAAAAGGGGTAAATAAAAATTTGTTCATTTGGGTAGTGGTAATATTAATGAAAATTCATATATTGCAAAACAAACCATAGAAAAATAAAAAATAAAAGAAATTATTTTGCCAGACATATCTGTTCCAGCTATTAATAATAAAATACAAAATACAATAACAAAAATTATTAATCCTACTAAAGATTTAATAATTACTTTTTGTTTAAAACTTTTATCTTTATTTTCTAATGATGCTGCTTTCATAACTAAATTTTCATTAATTGCTCTTCCTTTAATTTGATTATTTGATCAATTTTGTTAGTATATTCATCAATCAAATTTTGAATTTGGTTTTGGAAATTTTTTTGCATATCTTCAGTTAATTCTTCATCATTTTTTATCTTCTTTAAAATTGTTTGTCTTGCTTGTCTTACTTTTATTTTTGCTTGTTCTTTTATTGAAGATAATTCTTTAATTGTTTGTTTTCTTTTTTCTGTTGTAAGTTGAGGAAAAATTATTCTTAATTTATCTCCTTCATCTTGAATTGTTACTAAAAAATTTTGTTTTACAATAGTTGAATAAATATCTTTTACTGTTTGTTTATCAAATGGTTTAATAACTAATGTTTGAGGTTCTGAATGAGTAATAGAACAAACATCACCTATCATTGTAGGAGAATCATAATATGAAAATTCCAATCTTGAAAACATTTGTGGATTAGCTGTTCCTAAACTTATTTTAGATAAATGTTTTTCTAAATTATCAAGTGCTTCTTCACATTCTAATATTAATTCTTCTTTATAAAAACTAAATTCCATATTTTATTTTTTTACTATTGTAAAAATACCTTTTCCTTCTAAAGTGTTAATTATTGAATTTTCTTCTCCTATATTAAAAACTAATAATTTAATATTATTATCTCTTGCCATTGCAACAGCTGTTGAATCCATTACTTGTAATTGTTTTTCTAAAATTTTGTCATATGTTATTTCTTTAAAATGTTTTGCATTAGGATTTAAATTTGGATCTGAATCATAAATTCCATAAACATTATTTTTTCCTAACAATAATACATCTGATTTAATTTCAGAAGCAAGTAATGTTGCAGCAGTATCTGTTGTAAAATATGGTCTTCCTGTTCCAGCTGCCATAATAACAATTTTTCCTTGTTCTAAATACTTGTTTGCTTTTTCAAGAATAAATGGTTCAGCTATTTTAGAATCAACTCCAATTGAAGATAGAACTCTAACTTTTAAACCTTGCAATTCTAAAATTGATTGCATTGCTAAAGCATTCATCAATGTTGCAAGCATTCCAATATAATCTGCTTTTGATCTTGGAATTCCATTTTTTTCGGCAGAAGAACCTCTTCAAAGATTACCGCCACCAATTACAATTACTACTTGAATTTTTTTATCAATAATTTTTTTAATTTGTTTTCCTAATTTAGTTACTAAATCATAATCAATTGATAATTTTTTATCTCTATTGGCTAATCATTCTCCAGATAATTTTAATAAAACTCTTCTATATTTCATTTATCCGCCTTCTTTAAAATTACCTTAAAATTATAAAATAAAATAATATTTTGTTATCAAACAAAATATTATATATAACTATTCATTAATTCATCTTGAACTAGTATTTACAGGAATAATTTGAGATTTTGGATTGTAATAAATGTAAGAATAATTTGTAACTTTTATTTTTTGATACATTTTTTTTCCTGTTCATTCAAAATATAAAATTAATATCAATCCAAATATCAAGAATAAAATAGCTAAAATTAAATATCAAAATTCAAAATCAGAACGATCCCTTAATGGTTCCATTATTGTTCTAACTAATCCATATCAAACTAAATACATTCCTCCAGTTGTTCCTGGTTTGAAATATCCAAATTGTAAAAATACTCAAACAATAATAAAGTATCCTGTAAATGACAATACTGATTCAATCAAGAATAATGGAATTCTATAACTTCCATCAATAAACATATTTAAAGCTATTCCTTGACCTAATCACTTAATTGAATCATATGAACAAATAGCTCCATATAATTCATGATTTGCAAAGTTTCCTCATCTTCCAATAGCTTGTCCAATTAAAACGCAAGGTAAGATGATACCAAATGCTTTTCTAATATCTACAACATTTCTTTTTCTTGTTAAATATAGTAAATCCAAAATCGTCGGTAAAATAACACCACCTTGAATTGATAGACCACCATCTCAAATAGCGTACCATCTTGATAAATCTTCGCCATTAATTGCGGTTTCTATTATTCAAAATAATCTAGCTCCTATAATAGCAGAAGGAATTGTAATAATAATTAATGTTAATAAAACATCTATTGGATATTTATTTTTTCTTCAAAAATAAAAAATAGTCAAAATTGATGCTAATATCCCAATTAACATTGTAAAAGGATAAACTCTAAAATTACCAAATAAATAAATCGGTTCACCACTTTTTCATTCAATAGAAGGAACAGGAGATAAAACGTTATTCTGCATTTTTTATCCTTTCTTGAATTTCTGTATAAGCATCAACTCCATCTTTTTTACTAAAAAATAACAAGGTAGCTATTTCTATTAAAGAAGCAGCGTTTCTACCTAATCTAACTGGAAGTAGAATTTTTTTAATTTTACCATTTAATGTTTCATAAAAATAATTTTCATTACCTAAACGATCAAAATTAAAAGAATCATCTTTTTTTAATTCAATAACTAAATCAATATTTGTTTTATTTTTAATAGATTTTTCACCATATATTTTTTTAATGTTAATAAGTCCTAATCCTCTACTTTCTAGAAAATTTTGTGTTATTTTAGGAGAAGTACCAATGAAATTGTGTCCAAATCTTTTTATAATTACTGAATCATCTGAAATAAATATATGTCCTCTTTGAATTAATTCAATTACTGCTTCTGATTTACCAATACCACTATCTCCAATAATTAAAACACCAACTCCATTAACAACAACTAAAGATCCGTGAACAAATGTTTCTGGAGCAAAAAATTCAGCAATGTAAATTCCGATATTTGTAATTAAAAAAGATAAACTTGTATCTGCTAAAACAATTGGTGTGTCAAATTTTTGACAATATTTTAAAATTAAATTCTTATTTTTTTCACTAACACCATTTGAACAAATTACTAATGGAGGTTCTTTAGAAAATATTTTAGTCAAGTTATTTTCTAAAACATCAACACTTAAAGAGTCCATCATATTTGATTCTCTTGTTCCTAACCCGATTATATTTTTGCTAAGTGAATCATTATCAAAATAACCCAAAATTTCTAAACCAATTCTATTAATTGAAGGCCTTTTAATATCTCTTCAATTTTTAATTAAATCCTTGTTATAAACATCTAATTGATTGTCATTACAAAATTGCAAAACATTAATAGATTTTGTGGATTTTATATTAATTAAATTGTCATTGTTTTCTTTTACTTTATTTGACATATTTAAAAAATTATAATATAAATATTGACCAGTAAAACTAAAAGTTTAGTTTAACATTTTTAAAAAATTACTATTTATTTTTAATGTTGAAATAATTAAAGCATAGTTTAAATACCAATTAAACAAAAAATCGATAATAGTTATCAAGAAATAATTAGTTGTAATGAAGAGAAGATAATCAAAAAATTTTACAATTAACTATCAAGGGAACTGAAAAAAGAACAAAACAAAAATGAATATAAACCAAAAATCAGTTTGAAGCCTTGGTAATTAATCAATTTACAAACATTAATAATCGTTTAGATAATGTTGAAAACAGATTAGATAATGTTGAAAATAGATTAGAAAATGTTGAAAGTAGATTAGATCGTGTTGAAACCGATATTAATCAAATAAAAAAATACTCCAACAATGAAAAAAGAATTAAATTAAATAATTTTTGGATATATAAAGTTGATAAATTAACACAATATTAAATAAAT
>JAFWJI010000062.1 GCA_017511585.1 Mycoplasmataceae bacterium | reverse complement strand
GTCAATTTTTAGATCATTTGTCATATTTAAATAATTTAACATAAACGAAAAGAATTCGATAAATAAAATTAACTTTAATTATTAGATTGATACATTTTACATATTTTGTATTCTTTTCAATAAATTCTCTATGCGATTCAATATGAGTACCGCTCAATGTTAAAAGCATATGATCTACTATTATAGTATCTTCAATTTGAACTTGTAACATTTCTTGTAATAGGATTTAATTTCAATAATTGAAAATTGTTAACATCAACATCATAATAATAACTTTATGACATTTAATTTTGTTTTATATATCTAAAAATTGTTTAACTTTAATTTAATTCTTTTTTCATTGTTGGAGTATTTTTTATTTGATTAATATCAGCTTCAACATTTTCTAATCTAGTTTCAATATTATCTAATCTAGTTTCAACACGATCTAATCTGGTTTCAATATTATCTAAACGATTATTCATGTTTGTAAATTGATTAATAATTAAAGCTTCAAACTGATTTTTGGGTTTATACTCATTTTGGTTTTGTTCTTTTTTCATAGTCCCCTTGATAGTTAATTGTAAAATTTTTTGATTGTCTTCTTGAAAGGTTTCTTCATTACAACTAATTATTTCTTGATAATTATTATCAATTTTTTGTTTAATTTCTTTTTTAGAAAACTTACTCATATGTGGAAATTTTAACACATTAAAAAATACCTCGCTATAAAAGAGGTATTTTTATTATTTAAAAGTCAATATCTTTTACATATTTTGCATTTTCTTCAATAAATTCTCTACGTGGTTCTACTTCATCACCCATTAGAGTTGAAAATACTTGATCTGCTATTGCTGCATCTTCAATTTGAACTTGTAACATTTTTCTTGCGCTAGGATCCATAGTTGTTTCTCATAATTGTTCTGGATTCATTTCACCTAATCCTTTATATCTTTGAATATTAATTTTTTGATTTGGATTGGCTTGTTCGATTTTTTGAACAATTTGTTCTTTTTGTTCATCATTGTAAGCATATTCAAATATTTTTCCATATGTTATTTTATACAATGGAGGTTGAGCAATATAAACAAATCCATATTCAATTAATGGTTTTAAATAACGATAGAAAAATGTTAATAATAAAGTTCTAATATGTGAACCATCAACATCGGCATCTGTCATAATGATAACTTTGTGATATCTCAATTTATTAATATTAATTTCTGAGCCTACACCAGTTCCTAAAGCAGTAATGATTGATGCTATTTTAGCATTTTCAAATACTTTATCAATTCTTGCTTTTTCTGCATTAATAACTTTACCTCTTAAGGGTAAAATTGCTTGAGTTTCACGATCACGTCCCATTTTTGCAGAACCACCAGCTGAATTACCTTCGACAATATATAATTCAGAAATTTCTGCATTTTTAGATGAACAATCAGCTAATTTACCTGGTAAAGCATTACCATCAAATAATGCTTTTTTTCTAGTTGTTTCTCTAGCTGTCGTTGCTGCAAAACGCGCTCTTTGAGCTAATACTGCTTTTTCAACAATTTGTTTTGCTTGTTCTGGATTTTCTGCAAGGAATCTTTCTAAAGATTGTGAAACAACTTTATTTGTTGCAAACCTTGCATCCTTATTACCTAATTTTGATTTTGTTTGACCTTCAAAAATAGGATCTACATGTTTTATAGAAATAATTGCTGTAAGACCTTCTTTGACATCTTCTCTTGTTAATTTTTCATCTTCATTTTTAAATAATTTATATTGACCAGCATAATTATTTAAAATTCTAATTAAAGCGTCAGTAAAACCTTGTTCATGAGTTCCGCCTTCAATTGTAGAAATGTTATTTGCATAAGAAACTACATTAGCTTGGTATCCTTGATTATATTGCATTGCAACTTCTACTAAAACATTTCCAGCTTCACCTTTAATTGAACCTTCGGCATAAATTATTTCATCATGAATTAAATTTTTACCTCTATTTAATTCTCTAACATATTCAATAATTCCACCTTCAAAACAAAATTCTTTAACTAAAGGTTTTTCTGGTCTTAAATCGCTAACTGTTAATTTTATCCCTTTATTTAAATATGCAATTTGTTTTGCTCTATCAGCAATTACAACAAAGTCAAATTCATTAGGTTCCATAATAGTAAAATCAGGTTTAAATGAAATTTTTGTTCCAGTATCATTTGGTTCAACATTGTCGATCACTTTTATTTGTTCAACACGTTGACCACCATTTTTAAATTCCATAAAATGTAACTGAGAATTTCTTTTAACTCAAACTTTTAAATGTGAACTTAAAGCATTAACAACTGAAGCACCAACTCCATGTAGTCCTCCTGAAACTTTATAAGTTTCAGAATCAAATTTACCTCCAGCATGAAGAACTGTTAAAACTGTTTCAACAGTAGATAATCCTGTTTTTGCATGAATATCTACTGGAATTCCACGACCATTATCTGTTATTGTTATATATCCATCATTTTCAATAGTAATTGAAACATGAGAAGCAAAACCAGCCATTGCTTCATCTATTGAATTATCGACAATTTCTCAAACTAAATGATGCAACCCTTTTTTGCTAGTTGTTCCAATATACATACCAGGTCTTTTTCTAACTGGTTCTAATCCTTCAAGGACTTGAATATTATCTGCTGAATATTGTCCTGACATTTTACCTCTTTTTAACTATTAAAAAATATAATTTTGAACTTTAAAAAATTATAACAAAAATAAAAAAATAAACAAAACTAGGTTTTGTTTATTAAAATATTCAATCTTTATAAATTCAATATAGAACTTAATTATTTTCCATCAATAACTTCAGTTTTTTGTTCTTTAGAATCATTTTCTTTGTTTGAAGAATCTTCTTTATCTTTTTCTTCTTTTTTATCAGAATTATCAGATTTATCAGAATCAATTGTTTGAGTTTTTGCTTGTTCGTCTTCTTTTTTGTCTTCTTTATTAACGTTTAACTCTTTTGTAGATTCGTCATTTTTCTTATTATTATCAACATCAATTTTTACTTCTGCAGGGTTTAACATTTCTGCTGCTATTCTAGATTTTTCACCTTGGTTTTGAATTGCACTAATACCTGGTAAATCATTTCCTTCTAACATAGCTAAACAAGCACCACCACCTGTAGAAATGTGTGAAAACTCTGATTCTAATCCTAAAGTTGCAATAGCAGCAACACTATCTCCACCACCTACAACTGTATAAGCATCTTTTAATGAACCTATTGCTTTTGCAATTTCTTGAGTTCCTACAGAATAATTTTTAAATTCACAAACTCCTAAAGGTCCATTTCAAATAACTGTTTTTGCATCAGCTAATTCTTTTTTAAATAATTGAATTGACTTAGGACCTATATCTAATCCCATGTAATTTTCAGGAATTTCTAATGGGTTATATATGTTGTAAATTGGTTTTGAATTTTTAAATTCAACAGATAATGCAGCATCGATAGGTAAGATCAATCTATCTTGATATTTTTTCAAGTATTCTTTAGCTAATTCAACTTGATCTAATTCAACTAATGATTTACCTACTGAAAGCCCTTGTGCTTTTCAGAAAGTAAATGCCATACCTCCACCAATAATTACTCTATCTACATGTTTAAGCAAATTATCAATTGTTTTAATTTTATCTGAAACTTTTGCTCCACCAATAATTGCAACTGCTGGTTTTGCTGGGTGATTAATTGCTTTAGATAACATTTCAATTTCTTTTTGAACTAAATATCCAATTCCACTCTCTGCTATGTTTGAAGCAATTCCAACGTTTGAAGCATGTGATCTATGTGAAGTTCCAAAAGCATCATTAATAAATACTTCACCTAAAGAAGCTCAATATTTTGCTAATTTTGGGTTGTTAGTTGATTCTGCTTTGTTGTTTAAATCTTCTCATCTTGTGTTTTCAAGCAATACAATCTCACCTGATTTCATTGCTTTAACTACTTCTTTTACTTCTTTTCCAACAGCTTCTGGTACAAAAATTACTTCTTTTCCATCTAATAATTTTGTTAATTCTTTAGCGATTGGTTTTAATGTTTTAGTAGCTTTATCTGATTCTTCTTTTACTCTACCTAAATGTGAAAGTAAAATTACTTTAGCTCCTGATTCATAAGCTTTTTTAATTGTTGGTAAAGCAGAAACAATTCTTTTATTATTAGTAATCTTTCCATCTTTCATTGGAACGTTAAGATCTAATCTAATAATAACTTTTTTGTCTTTTAGATCAATTTGATCAATTAATTTTTTATTATTCATTTTTAATTTACCTCTAGTAATTTTAATTATTGTAGAACTTTTGTAACTGAACCAGCACCAACAGTTCTTCCACCTTCTCTAATTGAGAATTTTGTTCCTTCCTCAATTGCAACTGGATAAATTAAATCAACTGTTAAATTAACATTGTCCCCAGGAGTAACCATCTCTGTTCCAGCAGGTAATTCAATTCCTCCTGTAACGTCTGTTGTTCTAAAGTAAAATTGTGGTTTGTAATTTTTGAAAAATGGTGTATGACGTCCACCTTCTTCTTTTTTAAGAGCATAAACTGCTGCTTCGAATTTTTTATGTGGAACAATTGTTCCTGGTTTAGCTAAAACTTGACCTCTTTCAATATCTTCTTTAGCAATACCTCTTAATAATAACCCTGCGTTGTCTCCAGCCATTGCAGCATCAAGATTTTTTCTAAACATCTCAATACCAGTAACAACTGTTTTCTTTGTAGGTCTAATTCCAACAATTTCAACTTCATCATTTAATTTTAATGTTCCACGTTCTACTCTTCCTGTAGCAACTGTTCCACGACCTGTAATTGTAAACACGTCTTCTACAGCCATTAAAAATGGTTTATCAGCTTCACGTGAAGGAGTATCTATATAGCTATCAACTGCATCCATTAACTCAAATATTTTTTCTTCATATTTAGCATCACCTTCAAGAGCTTTTAATGCAGAACCTTTAATAATAGGAGCATTATCACCATCAAAACCATATTCAGATAATAATCCTCTAACTTCTAATTCAACTAATTCAGTAATTTCTGAAGCTTCTTCTGGAGAACCTAACATATCAACTTTATTTAAGAAAACAACAATTTTTGGTACACCAACTTGTTTTGATAACAAAATGTGTTCTCTTGTTTGAGGCATAGGTCCATCTGTTGCTGCAACAACTAATATTGCACCATCCATTTGAGCTGCTCCGGTAATCATATTTTTAACATAGTCAGCGTGTCCAGGACAATCAACATGAGCATAATGTCTTTTTTCTGTTTCATACTCAATATGTGAAGTATTAATTGTTATTCCACGAGCTTTTTCTTCAGGTGCATTATCAATTGAAGCGTAATCTTTAGCTTCAGCTAATCCTTTTTTAGCTAATGTT
>JAFWJI010000061.1 GCA_017511585.1 Mycoplasmataceae bacterium | reverse complement strand
TTAAATAATAAAATTCATAAATTAAATTTATTATCAATAATTACATTTTTATTTTTTGTTTTTAATCCTTATATTGTTTTTTCATATTCTTTCATTTTTTCATTTGTTTTAAGTTATTCAATTTTAATAATCAATTCATCATTAAATAATAAAAATAAGAAAATAAAAATATTTTTAATTGCTTTATTTTTTTCTTATTTAATTAATATTAAACTTAATGAAGAAATTAATTTAACATCTTTTATTTCAGTAATTATTTTTACTCCATTAATATCTTTTTCTTATATTTTAACACTACTATTTTTTTGGCTAAAACCAATAATTGATAACTATTATCTTTTGATTGATATTATTGTTAATTTTTTTCAATACTTAGTTTTAAAAATAAATGTTGCATTTTCAAATGAATTGATTATAATGCTTTATTTTATTTCTTTTTTATCTATTTTGATTTTTATTAAAAAACCCCAATTAATTAGTTGTAAAATATGATGAATGAATAGTTATGTTTTTGATTTATAAAATCTAATTTATATACTAAAATTTATTCTAAATTAATAATTAGAAATTTGATAAGAAAGAGTTTAATATGAATTATGCAAAACTTATTGATCATACTTATTTAAAACCAGAAGGTACTTCAAAAGAAATTGATAAATTAATAAAAGAAGCAATTGAATTTTCTTTTGGTTCTATTTGTATAAATTCATCTTGAATAAAATATGCTAAAGAAAAATTAAAAAATAATAAAGATATTAAAATTGTTTCAGTTGTTGGTTTCCCATTAGGTGCTTGTATATCTCAAATAAAAGTTCAAGAAGCTAAATTATCAATTGATCATGGAGCTGATGAAATTGATATGGTTATTAATATCGGACGTTTTAAAGATGGTCAATATGATTATGTTTTAAATGAAATAAAAAAAGTTAAAGAAGCATGTGGAAATAAAATTTTAAAAGTAATAATAGAAACAGCATTATTAAAAGATTGAGAAATTGAAAAAGCAACTAGTATAGTTTTAGCTTCAGGAGCAGATTTTATAAAAACATCTACAGGTTTTTCTTATCGAGGAGCGGATAAAAAAGATATAGAAATTTTTAATAAAGTTATAGGTTCTAATAAATTAAAAATTAAAGCTGCTGGCGGAATAAAAACTATGGATGATATCAAAATGTATGTTGAAATGGGAGTAGAAAGATTTGGAACTTCATCTTCTGTTGCGATTTTTACAGGCGAAAAAACAAAAAATAATTCATCTTATTAAATTGGGTTTGTTTTTTGTTAATTTATATATAATTTAAATATTAAATGATATGAAAGAATCAAAATCTAAAATTAAATTATATAAATGAATAGGTTTAGGTACATTAGTAGGTTTAACTTCGATATCTGCTTTTTTAGTACCAACATTAGTTGATCATTTTCAAAAACCTTCATTGAAGTTAAATCATTCTACAAATACACTTGAAGGAAATAAAAATAGAATTGATAATTTTGTTAATAGTAATGTTTTAGATGATTATGAATTATCAGGTTCATTGTCAATATTTGGAAAAAATTCAATAATTGGTCAAGATGATGTTGAATTAAGTTCATCTGAACGTTCTTTAATAACAGTTGAACAAGCAGATAATGAAAATATGTTTAAGTTGAATTTAAAATCAACTATTATTTATTTATTAAACAAAAACAAAATTAAGTATGAATTAGATTATATAAAACCTTATTATTCAGATTCTACATACCCTTTAGTTGGAATAAAACTTTATTATGGACAAGGTTCTAATTATTATGAAAGAACTATTGAATATCGTGATACTAGACTTTATGGTTTTAAAAAAACAATTGAAGAATTAACAATTGATACTTATATTTCAGATATTAATCAAAATCCAAGTCAATATTTTCAATTAAAAAAAGAAGTTGGAACAATTGGTGATGTTGGTATTTATGCCAAAAATATAAAACCAGATGATATAGATTTAAACAATAATCAAAAATTAAAGCAATTAAGAGAAAAAAATTATTGAGTTTCTTTAGATTCACTTTCAGTAGATAAGAAAAATCCGACATTATTAAAAATCAAATATAACATTAGTTATGATGATGGATTAGTTAAAGCTTATGCTTCAACTAAAGAAGTTGTTTTAGGTCCTTTTGATATCGAACAAGGAGTTGATGATCCTGTTTCTAAGTTAAAAAAATTTATTGAATCAAATAAAGATTGAATAAATAATTTAAATCAATATTTTGTTTATAAAAAACCAGAAAATGATGAAAAGCAATATTCAATTAGAGAAGCTTATCAAAAAGGTTTTATTTCTTTTTCAACCACTTATTCAATAAAAAATAAATTGGAAGAAGAAGGAATTTCTCTTGAATTTAAAACCTATAATCAAGAACAAGAAATAATAAAAAATAAACCATTAGAATTAAGTGTTTCTAATTATGAACTTGATTCAACTACACCAATGTATCGTCTTTATTTTACATCTTATGAAAATACTCCTATTGAATATACAGAATCTGTTTTGATAGAAGGATTGGCTCAAGAAGGTGATTTTGCAAAATCGCAAGAAGAACAAGATATGAGAGCTTTTTATAATTACTTAGTTGAACAAAATTATGGATTAGAAAATATTTTTGGTTTTGTATCATCATCTCAAAACCCATTAGCTTTAAGTGATTATTTTTTAAAAGAAAATAAAGTTACTTTTCAAAACGGAAAATATTCAATACCTTTTGAATTAGTTTTTTCTTTATATGAAAAATATACAAATAGTTTAAATTTATATTCAAACCCTTATAGTAAACCATTTGATAATTTTACTTTTGAATTAAAATTAAAAGATGATAAAAATCAAAATATTAGTTTGCCAACAAATTATTCTTTTGAATCAAAAGAATATAATTTAGATGCTATTTCTAAAAAGATTTTAGAATCTATGAATAATAAAGAAAATGGTGATTTTGATTTCCAATTAGATTCAATTACAAATGATAATTCTTCTAAAAACTATTTAATTAATTTGAATGTTTGTTTAGGTTCGAATACACAAGGAACTTTATATACAAATGTAGAACCTTTAGAAATTTATGTTTTTGATTTTTTTGAATCCAAAGAAACTTATAATAGGAAAATTTTAAAAGAATTATCTAGTGCAATTACTCAAAATCCAGCAAATATTGAAATTGATGTTTTAGCTGAAAATGTCAATAAGCTTGGAGAATATATTGAAAATAGACAATTTTCTGAATTATTTAAAAATGTTAGTGTTTTTAATTTAAATTATCAAATACCATTTCCAGAATTACAACATAAATTTGAATTAAAAGTTAATCTTGATTATTTTAATAGTTTAAATAAACAAGCAATAGATCAAATAATAAGTTCTAAGTCAATGGAAATAGAAATTATAATTTCTATTGAAGGCGCTAAAGAGTTCATTAAAGTCACTAAAAACTTTAGTGATTTGGTTTAAAATATAAAGTTGTAAAGGTGAGTTTATATGATGAAAATAAATAAACAATTAAACCACACTGCTGCTCATGTTTTAGCTTTAGCAATTTTGCAATTATGACCAGATACTAAATTAGGTTTTGGACCACCTACTGAAGATGGTTTTTATTATGATTTTTTATTTTCTAAATCTTTATCAGAAACAGATTTATCAAAAATAGAAAAACAAATGAGAAAAATTGTTTCAAATAATTATGTCATAAAAAAAATGGACAAATCTTTTGAATACGATTTTTCTAACCAACCTTTTAAAAAAGAATTATATGATGAATTTAAATCTAAGGATTTAGATATAACTTATTATTCTATTCACGATCCAAAAAATAATAAGGAATTATTTGTTGATCTTTGTGCAGGAAATCATATTGATGAGATAAAAACATTAAAACATTTTAAATTACTTTCTTTAGCTGGTTCTTACTGAAGAGGAGATTCTAATAATGTACAATTAACTAGAATTTATGGAACTGCTTGAGAGTCTGAAGAAGAACTTGAACAATATTTAAATTTATTAAAAGAAAGAAAAGAAAGAGATCATAGAAAAATAGGTAAAGAAATGAACCTATTTATGTTCGATCTTCTTTCAGGTCAAGGATTTCCTATTTGATTAGAAGAAGGAATGAAAATTAGAAATAGAATAATGAAAGAAGTAAAGAACTTAGATTCTAAATATGGTTTTTCAGAAGTTTTTACACCAATTGTTGGAGAAAAAAAATTATATTTAACTTCAGGACATTGAGAACATTATAAAAATGATATGTTTAAACCTATTGATTGTGATGGTGAACATTTAGTTTTAAGACCAATGACTTGTCCACATCATGTATTAATATATAAATCAAAAAGAAGATCTTATAGAGAATTACCTATAAGATATAGCGAACAATCTTCTTTATTTAGATATGAAAAATCAGGGGCTTTAATCGGTATGGAAAGAGTAAGAGCAATGCTCTTAACTGAAGGACATATTTTTGTTAGACAAGATCAAATTGATAAAGAATTTGAAAATTGTTACAAAATGATTAAAGAAGCTCTTGATATTTTCAATATTAAAATTGATTATATTTCTTTATCATTAAGAGATCCTCAAAATAAAGAGAAGTTTTTTGATGATGAAAAAATGTGAAATGATGCAGAAAATGATTTAAGAAATGTTTTAAAAAAATTAAATATTGAATATGAAGAAAAAATAGGTGAAGCAGCATTTTATGGACCTAAAGTCGATATTCAAATTAAAACTTTTTTAGGTCATGAAATAACTTTATCTACAATCCAGTTAGACTTTTTATTACCAAGAAAATTTGGATTAGATTATATTGATTCTAATAATGAATTTAAAGTTCCAATTTTAATTCATAGAGGATTGATTGGAACATATGAAAGATTTTTATCTATTATGTTAGAACAAACTAAGGGGAATTTTCCATTTTGATTAGCACCTAAACAAGTTGTTATTATTCCAATTAATAACGATTTATATTTGAATTTTTGTGAACAACTTTATTATGAATTAAAAGAAAAACAATTTTATGTAGAAATAGATGATCGAAATGAAAGAATAAGCAAAAAAATTCGTGAAGCCCAAATTAGTAAGGCAAAAATACAAATTGTTATTGGAGAAGAGGAAATTTCAACAAACACACTATCTTTAAGATTTTATGGAGAATCTGAAGTTATAAAAATTGATAGAGATAAATTAGTTGAATATTTAGAGAAATTACGAGATGAAAAAAAATAATCAAAATGTTAATTCAATATCAAAATCATTTATAAAACCTGTTTTTACATTTTTTGTAGTAGTTATTCCTGCATTAATTTTATGAATTTTTTTTTCAAAAGATTTTAAGTTTCTTTGAAAAGATAATTATATTGACATATCTTGATGGATAAAATTTGCTATATCTTTAGCATTTATTATTTTTACTTTTTCAATAACACTTTTATTTGTTTATTTCAATTTATTAGATATTTCTATTTTCTCTTTTTCTTTACCAGTTTCAATTTGTTTTATGGTTATATTTTTATCAGATTCATTAGAACCTTGGGTTAGACTTTTGATTATTGTTCCTTTCATTTTTTTGAGCATACCAATTATTATTTTTGTTAAAAAAATAGAATTTAAATTCAAAAGAAAAAAAGAATTAATAAAAAACAAATTAAAAAAGTAAAATAAATTTATATTATGTTATCTGCTATAAAAACACACTTCCCTTCTACTAAAGGTAGTTGAATTAAATATACATTAACATCATTGCCAATTATATTTGCTGCAATGATTTTATCTATTAATTCATTTATTGATAATTTTATGGCTACTTCAATTTCTGGTGGTAATCAATCACTTTCTTATGCTAATCAATGAACTCAATATTGTACTGGAATTATTTCTGCAACAACATTAGTTGGTTCATCTCTATTTGGACAATATCTTGGATTACAAGATAAATCTAAAATTAGAGAAGTTGTTCGTGCAAGAATGTTGATTGCTTTTATTATAGCTTTTATTTTTTTTATTCCAGGTTTATTTAGTCCACATTTTCTAATTAATGTTTCTTCAGGTTTTGATAAAAATTTAGATTCTAAAATAGTTGAAAATGCTGTTAATTATATGAGGATAATTACTTTTTCTTGATTGCTTCAAGCATTTTTTTATACTTATTCAATGATTATTAGAGAAGCTGGATATGGAAACATTTCATTAGTAGCTTCATTAATTTCATTGTTTATGAATATTTTATTTAATTCATTATTTACTTTTGTTTTAAATTTTGGAATTTATGGTTTAGCTATTTCAACAATTATTTCTTTAATTTCACCTATAATTTTTATTATTTTATTTTTATTTTTTAGATCAAGAATATTGATTCTTAATCCTTTAAAAATATTTTCTATTTCTAAATTAGTTTGAATTCAAATTGGAAATAGATTTTCAACATTTATTCTAGCAACAATCGGTTCTATATGTGTATCTACTAGATTTATTTTTTGAAATATTGGATATGAAACAGGAAAAATAGGTTCAAATCCTGATTTTCACTTATCAGCTGCTAATATTTTAGGTATTAGTGGAATGTTTTTTAATATATTTTGAACAACATTTGAATCAATTAATGCCAATGTTGCAATTTTTGTTGGTAGAGAATTAGGAAATAATAATTATGAAAAAGCAAAACAAAACGCAAAAGAATTACAAGGATTCCACTTAACATTTGCATTAGTTCTAGGTTCATTATTGTTTTCTTTAAGTTTTGCTATTGAACACATGAGTTTTTTAACAAAAGGATATTTAGAACAATTGAAAGAAATAGTTGGTAATGAAAAATTTGAATTATTAAAAAATGATGCTTCAAAAGAATATTTAGAAAATTTAAAATGAACCATTTGACCTCTTTCTTGAAATATGCCTTTATGAATTTGGTACATAACTAAATCTAGAATTATTTCAGGTGGTGGTAGAACAAATATTGTTTCTTTAGTTGATGCATGTTCTGGATTAATTCAAATTGGATGAATTTCAATAATCAATTTTATAATTGTTCCTAATTCTAATATTGCTTTCCCTTGAGCTTATTCAATATTCTTTTTATCTGATATTTTAAAAGTACCTTTATTTGAGATTTTATATAGAAAAGTTCAATGAGCCAAAAATATTACTATGGAAGGTACTGTTGCTAAATCATTGGAAAATTAATTTAAAAAATAATTTAATAAAAATGTTCAATGATATAAATGTATAATTGATTGTTAACATGAAATTTATTGATCAAGTAAATATTGAAATAATAGCTGGTAAAGGCGGAGATGGAATTATTTCTTTTAGACATGAGCATCGTGTTGAAAAAGGTGGTCCATTTGGCGGAGATGGCGGAGATGGTGGAGATGTTTATTTCCAAGGAGATTCAGGAATGAATACTCTTTTACCAATTTATGTTTTAAAACACATAAGAGGTAATGATGGTCAAAACGGAATGACTAAGAATATGTATGGAGCAAGAGGGAAAGATATTGTTGTAAAAGTACCTTTTGGAACTTTAGTTTATGAAGGGAATAAATTAATTTGCGATGTTATTGATGATCAAAAATATTTAATTTGTAAAGGTGGTAAAGGAGGAAGAGGAAATACAAAATTTAAATCTTCTTCCAATCCTGCTCCGAAAATTTGTGAAAATGGATTACCTGGAGAAAAAAAACAAGTCAAATTAGAATTAAAAGTTATGGCAGATATTGGTTTAGTTGGATTGCCTTCTTCTGGTAAATCTACTATTTTAAAATTATTATCAAATGCTAAACCAAAAATAGCTGATTATCCTTTTACAACTTTAGTTCCTCAATTGGGATTAGTTAAATATAAAGATAAATCTTTTGTAATAGCTGATTTACCTGGTTTAATTAAAGGAGCTGCTCAAGGAAAAGGATTGGGTATAAGATTTTTAAAACATATTGAAAGATGTAGAGTTATTGCTTTTATTATTGATTTTGGTGATGAAAACAAAAATCCTATTAATGATTTTGAAATATTAAAAAAAGAACTAAAAAATTTTAATGAAAATTTATTGAATAAATCTTTTTTAATTATTGCAAACAAAAAAGATTTATCTAATTTTGATCTAAACTACAATAAATTTATTGATAAATATAAAGATCTAGATATTATAAAAATTTGTGCACTTGATTTTAATGATCTTGAAATTTTAAAATCTAAATTATATTCTTTATACCAATCAACTAAAGAAGTTGTTATTGAAAAAGAACCTGAAGAAGTTTATATTAAATTAGAAGATGATTTTGTAATAACAAAAGTTTATGAAGGAATGTATGAAATTAGTGGAAAAGAAATAGAGAAAGTTTATTTAAGAAATCCATTAAATACTTATGACAATATTTTAAGATTTAATAAAAAAATTAAAGACATGGGAATTTGAAAAGCTTTAATTGATAAAGGAATTTGTCCAGGAGATACAGTAAGAATATTAGATTATCAATTTATTTGAGAAGAAGAATAAAACACTTTAATTTTTTTATATTTTTATTAAATTATAATGTCTTCTATATATCTAAATAACATTTCATTTGAAATATTATTTAGGTTTAATGGAATTGTTTTATTAATTAGACAACATAATTTATAAAATTTTTTAATATCATATGTAAAATCATTATTTTCTATTAGAGTTCTAATTTTAGAATATTGCGATAACAAAATTGAAGATAATTCTTTTTCATTAATTTCATTTGTTTTATTTTTTGGATGAGCAATCCCTAAATGTTCTATTTGATTTAACAAAATGAGATTTTCACACATATGTCTATGAATATCATTTATCATTTCAATATCAGGATTTCAAAATGAACGAGGTCAAATGTGATGAATATGAAATCCATGTTCTATTTTTTGTTGACTTAACTCTGAAAAATGAAAATTTTCTATTGATTCTTTTTTTATTATTTCAAAATATTTTAAGTTAGATATTAGTATTCTTTTTTTATTTTCATTTAAAATTGTGTCTGATATTTTTTTATTAAATTGATTATTATTTTCTTCTTTTTTTCATTCTTTTCTTGTTAATCCATTTTTTTTATTTTTATCTCTTTTATGTATTCTAAAATAACTTAGATCTTTTAACCCTTGTTCAATTGATTTATATTCTTTTTTTGAATTATATTTTTTAAGTTTAAATAAATAGAATAGAGGATTATTTATTTTTTGAGATATTTGGCTAGAATCTTTATTTCTATTTGAATTATCTTTCAACCATTTTATTGTTAAATTTTTAAATTGTTTTTTTAAATTATTATTGTAAGGATCTAATACTAATTGATTTAATATTTCAATAATGTTTTCATCATTTTTTATTAATTTTCAAATAAAATGACAAATAAATGCAACACAAGCCATGTCAGATTTAGCTAATTTTTCTATTATTTCAATTTTTTTAACAATAAAAATTCTTTTATTACCAACATACTCTTTGTCTAACACCTCTGAATATGAGAGCATTTCTAATGTGTTTCCAATTACTTTATCATATTCTTTTTTAGTTCCTTCTTTAATGACGGCCTTCCCATTATTTGAAGTTTTTTCTTTATATAAATTATGAGTATAATCATCTTTTAAAAAATCATTAATTGAAAAAAAATTTAAGTTTTTTGTTGTAATGAAGTTGAGTATGCATTTTGCATTTACATGTAGTATATCAAAAGTACATTTTTGATCTATAGATGAAATATTTTTTTTATAATAACCAGTAAATTCTATTGTTTCTAAATAATCAATAATTTCTTTTTGCTCAGGAAGAACAAATTCTTTTAAATATTTAATCACTATCTCATTACTCCAAAATAAATTATTGTATTTTGATCGATGTTTAAAGTTCTTGTCGAATAATTAAAAGCTATTGAATAAAACGTTCTAAATTCTTTTGAATAATAAAAATTTAAGTCTTTATTGGTTATTTTTATTTTTTTATCAATTAATTCTGCGACCAATACACTTCCATTAACAAATGCATTTTTAGGCATTTTAATCATTCTTGGATAATATGTTAAATTTGGTATTAAAAATAAATTTTTTTTATCTTTAATTAAGTTATAAAATTTTGTTTTTTTAATATATTTTTGGTCTATTCATCTATCGTAATTATTAATATTTATAATTTCTAATTTTTTAGTGTTTATATTTTTAG
>JAFWJI010000060.1 GCA_017511585.1 Mycoplasmataceae bacterium | reverse complement strand
TAGAACTTAATGTACTACTAAAACATTGGATGTCTTTGATTATACTATTATTGCTATCAATATTACTTACCAACACTTTTCTTGTAGATGGTTGTTGTGCTCCTCCAGCAGGAGAATCAACGCCATTATTTTCTACTAAAGATCTAAATGTTGAAGTTTGAGTTGCTTGAACATCTAAGATACCAAATTTTAATGGTTGAGTTAAATTTGAAGCTGTAGGTAAATTAACGGTTGTAGCAAATCTTAGATTTTCAATAGTTTCTGATGCTTTAATTCTTACTAAAATTTCAACTTTATTTTGATCATTTACTTGAATAATAAAATTTTCAAATTTACTTGGATATTTAACACCAGTTCCAGTTGATGTATCTGTACCATCACTTATTGATCCATTTTGAACATTGAAACGAACAAAAACATCTAAAGATGATTTTAATTTAGCTATACCAGTAGGGGTTGTCGAGGGAGTGGTAGAAGTTTGATAAGTTGATGGTGGAGTTGTTGGTGTTGATGACTCTAAATTTTGAAGTTGTCCTTTATCATTTTTAATATACAATGTACCTTGTTTTACAAAATCGTTAGTGTCTTTTTTATATTCAAACATTAAAGCATAATTACCAGTTTGATTTGGATCTATTTCTGCTATTTTAATTAACTGTGTGTAATTAGCACCTGCAACATTTCCTATTGAAAGAGTATTACCATTAGTTGTTGTTTGTTTTTGAGTAGTTCCTCCAGTTCCATTTGATGTTTGTGCTGATAAGTCTTTTTTTGTAAAACTTGTCTGGTTTTTAATTAAACCAATTTCTTCACCTTCAACAATTCCTGATAATTGTAATAATTTCTCATTAACCAGATTAATATTTGGAATTTGATTCATGTCTTGATAAGAATTGGAACTTGAAATAATTGCTTCTTTTAATTGAGGCAATGTTTGTTGTATTAAAGGATTAGTGGTAGCAAGTGTTTCCAATTCTTTTAAAGCTTTATTTAAATCATAAGTTTTTTGAACTTGATCACATACTTCTATTAGTTCAGTAACTAAAGTGGATGGAGTAGTTGTGTTTAGTTGTGTTAGATTTTCTTTGAATTTTTTTCATTTATTCAAATTTGTATCTTCCGGAGCGGTTGCAGTAGTATTTTTAGAATTTGCTGGTGGAATTGGTGTTGATGGGGTTGTTGAAGGAACAACTGAAGCATTTGTAGGATCTAATTTATCAGATGTAAAAAACAATTCATTTGGGTTTTGTAAATTTTCTAATTGATTAATATTATTTGAAATATCTCTTTGATTTTTTAAATTAAAAGAAGCAGTAGATATTGATTCTACATTAATATTTGGTTTTGTTTCTAATGCTGAAGAAACTACAACAGATGATGCTAAAGCTGAAAATGATAAAGAAGATAATAATATTATTTTATTTTTTCCATTTACTTTTTTCATAATTTACTCCTCTATATTTTTTAACTAATTTAATGATCCGCTTGATTGATCTAATTCAGTTTTAGAATCATTGTTATTTTCTTGTTGAACTGGTTGTTGAACTGATGAATAATTTGCTTCTGTGGTTTTTTCTAGATCAATTGTTCCACCTGATTGTGTTTTATATAAATACTTATTTGCTATAAATTCTTCTTCTTCATCAATTTCTTTATTTGCATTTGGATTAATTGTATATATTTTGGCAACTGTTAAGATTTTAATTATTGTTGAAATTGACATACCAATTAATGAGAATAATGGTAAGAATACATAGATATAAACATTAACAGCTTCTTCTTTTTGTAAATAACCACCAAATAATATTGTGAATAAACCTAACAATATTGACATAACAATTGTTGGTAAAGAAGAGGCGATGTTTTTTAAATTTGGAACATTTATTGAAAAAATAGTTGTTAATCCATATAGTAAAGCAATTGAAGCAAAAGAAATTATTAAAACTAATGATTTTGTAAAGTTTTCAGTATTTGTTGGATTATCAACTAATAAAACACCTTGTATTAAAACAGTTTTTACAACAATGATTCAAGCGAAAAAGTCTAATAATAATCCATTATCTATTGATCTAAAGATTTTTGATGAATAAAATGCTTTGTTTTTATTTTTCATATTTTTAATTTTTACATACAAAATTATTGATAAATAAGGAACAACTAATAATAAATCAATTATTATTTCTAAATAAACTGCAATTGATAATTTACTTATTTCATTTCAAAGTAGAGCAGCTGAATAAGTAATAATAGTTGCAGCTGAAATAACTATTGAACTTACTCTTGCACTTTCTCAATCTCTAATGTTATATATTTCAAATTGTGTTCTTTCACCCAATAATATATCTCTATATCTTTTAATGTATGAAACACCAAAAACAAAAACTAAAAGCGAAATAATAAAAGAAGCTAGAGTAACGATTAATAAAAATGTTGATTGATTGGTTACAAAAGAATCTCTAGCATTTGTTTTTGCTAAGTAAGTAAAATATTGACTAACACCAAGAAATAATATTGAAACACTAAAAAAGGCAATTCTTGATCATGTTAATGGATATTCTTTTTTATACATTCATAAGATAATAATATTTAAAACTATCATTGATAGCGCTCAAACAGCTAAACAAATTGCAAAAAATAAATATCTTTTATCATCATTTGAATTTGGAGTTAGTAATGTAGGTAATAAGATCGATAAAGACAATAAAAGACCATTTACAAAATGAACAATTGCATAACTAAACGGATGTCTTCTTTTAATTTCGCCCTTAAATAATCAAAAAATAAATACAAACGAAAATATACCAATTGCAAATAAACCAACAATTGCACAAATTTCAAAAACAGAAACGTTAGAAGCTGAAGTTATTGAATCATTAAATATAAAACTTGCTGGAAGCATTCCAAAAAAGAAACCATAAATAATTCCGGCTAATACTTTAAATATTGAATTAAATTTTCAACTTCCTGAAACAATTTCCTGGTTTGTAGCCATAGCAATTCCAGATTTATTATTGTTTTTATCTAAAAATGTATTTATAAACGATTGTGTTGCCATATTTTTCCTCTTTCTAATTTTATTATTTATATTCAATTTTTTTAAAAAATATTTTTTTAACTATTTTTTAATAAATTAGTCGGAGCTGCCGGATTTTGATTGCTACCACCATTACTTGCTGTTGGTAGTTCAATTGTTTTAGAAATTGTTTGAACTACGTTATTGTATTTTCAGAAATTATTTGGATCATTAATTGAAGAAATTTTAAATTGAATAAATATTTTTGTACCATCAATTATTGCTTGATCTATTGTATACTTAGCATTAGCATTTTCTAAACCAGTAATACTTATATTTAATAAAGTTGCTAAACTTTCATAATTTGTAATATTTTGTCTTACTTGTTCTGCAGTTACATTAGTTTTAAAAGTTATACTTGTTTGATCTAATAAAGGTTTTAATGGTTGATTAGCTGTAGTAGATCCATTATTATTTAATATTGTAGTTATTTTGCTATCTAATTCTTGATATGCATTAGATTGGAATCCAGAAATTATTGTTGTTTGATATGCTTTTGTAACTTGTAATCTTGGATGTGAGATTTTAATATCAACAATTGGATTTACTTTGTAAGTATCATTTTCTGCAAAAGAAATTTTAGTAATTTCATAAACTAAACCATTTTTAGGTTTTTCAATTGGAACTATATAACCTCAATTATTTTTATCTTGAATTTGATCTGAAGTCAATAATTTACCATCTTTCATATTTGCTTTAAATTTTAATTCTGTAGCTTCTTCAATAATAAAATCGCTTACAGGGAATAAATTAGTTCAAACAACAATATATGTTGTTTGATTTTTAAGACTAACTTCTAATAACACAGCTTGATTTAAAATTGGTATTTTATTTATTTTATTACCATTTTTAACAGTAGCATATGGTTGGATTTCTGGATTAAAAATCAATTTTTGAATTTGTCTATCAATAATTTGATCTTCAGTTGTTAATCCTTCTTTTTCTTCATCTGTTAATTCTGGTAAATTAGATTCAGATATTCAACCACCTCTATAAATAACTTCTTTAAAAAGTCTAAACAAAGTACTATTTTTATTAAATTCTCCTGTTGTTTGATCAAAAATATCAGTAGAATTTCAAACTAATTTTTGTGAACCGCTTGAAAACGGAATAGAAAAATTAACAAATGAATTGTAAAAAAAATCATCTCATTCTAAAGCATAATATGTATCATTATTAGGTTTGTGATATGATTTTATATAATTATCAGCATTTTCATTATTTTCAACTAATTTAATTTCATTAGCATTAGTTAATTCTTCAATGTTTGTAAAACCTTCTGCTTTAAGAGTTAAAATTTCTTCTTTATCAGCAAAAATCTCATTTAATTTTTTTGCTGATGAAGCTAAAAAATTCTTAAGTGATTGTTCTTCGTTAACAAAATAATTTGTTGGTATTGATATTTTTTCAGAATATTTTATTTGAATAGCACCTTTTTTATATTTATAAATATTTAATTCAATAGTGTTTGCATCTAAAATAGTTGCTTTATCTACATAATAACAAACACCATTTGAATCTTTTCAATACGCTTTTTTTTCTTCTACTATAAAATTGGCACCATTAAAAACAAATACTTCATTTCTTAAAAAAGGATCATTAATTATTTTTTCATTAAAAAAATTAAGATCGTATTTTTTAGGATTATATTTTAAAGAATTTAACTTACTTTCGTCGCTTAAAAAACTAGGAACTATGTTTTCTGAAGATTTAACTAATTTTTCATTATTTTGTTGACTAACAACAACGATTGGAGTTGCTAAAGCTATACCTAAAACCAAAAAAGAGGCAGGCGCTGCTCATTTTAATAAAAATTTTTTCTTCTTTGTTAAACTCATACTTTCTAATCTCCTAATAAAAAATAAAGAGCGACATAAATTTAAAATTATACTATTTTAATTTGCTATTTACGTTTTTTTTGTAATTTACCTGTTTCAATGATATTTTTAGTTAATAAAATTGTTTTTCATTTAGACATATAAGTTGGTACTATTACATAATTTTTATTATCTAAATATTTATAATTTTTCAATTTATAAACATATCTTAAGTCTTTAGATGTATTAATTATTGCTAAAGCAAGCAATTGAAGAACTTGTCCATTAACATAAGGTTTTTGACAAACCATTACATTTAAAACATTTAATAATAATTTAATTCTTTCAGAATCCATTTTTTTATGAGGGAATAACGGTTTGTGAACTATAGTTGCTGAAATTTTAGATACATAATAAAATGAACTACATTTTAAAATCATTTCAAAATAAACAAAAATATGTTGGTATAAGATTCTATCATCAACTGCTTCAATATCTTTAATACGAGAAGTTTTGAAAAATTTTCCTAAAAAAATAGCTTTAGTAGAAAGAGCTTCATCTAAAGTTAATTCTTTTGATGAACTTTCTGAAATAAATATTTTTGATTTAACAACTTTATATTCTGGTTTTAATCAATCTTTATTTCTATCTTTTTTACTTACTTTTTTTTCTACTAATAATTTTTCTTTTAAATCACTCATGTAACAATCTTTATTTAGATCAAATAAATTATCTAAAAAATATTGTATTCAACCTTCTTTAAGTACGTCACCTGATTTTAAGATTGTAGTATATTTACCATTAACCAAATTATTTTTTAGTAAAAAAACAAGTGATAATGGTAATCCATTATATTTATCAAGAGGTAAAATAGAATAATTAATTAATAATTCTGAATCAATAAACTTGTTTAATTTTTCTAAAAAATTTGGATTTGAATCATCACTTAAAATTAAAACATCAAAAAATAAATGATTAACATTTTGGTCTATTATTGAATATAGAGTTTTTTTGGTCTGTTCAAAATCACCACGAGCATAAACAATAATAGAAATTTTTTTTAATTTAATTTTCATATTTTTTATATCCTCTTTGTTGTTAGTATCTATTAGTATCCAACTTATTTTTTATGTAAATATAAATTTTACCAATTATTAAAAATATATCACAATTTAGAATTAAAAAAAACAAGCTATATTTAGCTTGCTTTTTTAATTAGTTATTTAACATTAAAATGTTCCAGGTGAAGAAGAACTAAATCCTGAAATTGATATTGTAATTGCTTCGCTTGCAGAATTAAGAAGATGATTTTCATCGTATATAGAACCTATTGCTAATGTAAATTTAATTTCCAAAGTGTTTCCATCTCCACTACTTGGTGCTGCGCTATTAAATGTAATATCATCTAAACTTATTTGAGAAATATCTCCAGTAAATAGATTAGATAGATTATCAAAAATTCATTGTTTATCAATTGAAGCAGCAGCTGTGGTTGCAGTTTGTGAGTTAAATTCACTAAACAATGATGCTACTAAATCAGTTTTTGCTACTGTTTGTAAATGTTCTGTAAAACCAACTATTTTGCTTGAAATTGATAATTGATTTTCAAATGTAATTGTTAATACTAATTCAGTACCACTAGTATTTGGTGTTAAAACAATATTAGTTATACTACTTGATTCTTCTGGAACTAAATTTGGATCTGAAAATAAGGTAGTTTTATTCTCAATAATTCATTCTTCATCAATTGTTGAATTTTGTTTTACTTGGTTTGAAGAAAGTGTTGAATCTAAATTTAAACTTGAAGCATTAAATACTTGATTTATAAATAATATTGGTAAGCTAAATCCTGTAAATGTTATTACAAATTTAGTTGGTGTAGTAGAAACAAGATTATTTTGATCATATACTGAACCTGCTGCTAATTCAATTGTCATTAATAAAGTACTTTTATCAGTTGGTGATTCAATAGCAGATACACTTAATACTTGATTTATACTAGTTAATAAATCAACTCCTCCTGAAAATAAATCTTCTTTATTATCAATAATTCATTGTTTTGTATCATTAATATTATGTATAAACATTTGATTAATAACTTTACCAACTGTTGCTGTTTCTAAACTTTTACTTGAAAATGTTGATGATGTTAAATTGTTCATTGAAATTGTTGGTTGATTTTGGCTAAATCCTGTAATTACAACAGATATAGCAGCTTGTGTTTTATATGAAATTGTTAAAGTAAGTGAAGTTCCAGTTTCATTAGCAACAATAGAATCAATTACTATATCAGATGCTTGTAAAGTAGGAAATGAATCAACATTAGCAAATAAAAGCGCTTTTTTTGTAACAATTCAATCTTTAGTTATTATATTAGAATCAATAATTTGATTTGCTGTTTGATTTTGTTCTAAAGATAATGTTTGAGCTTCGATTGTTGAATTTATAAATGATAATCCTGATTCAAAATCAGTAACTTCAATTGAAAATGATTTGTTTTCAGTAGAAGCAACAAAGTTTTCATTATAAACTGAACCTGCGGCTAATTCTAAACTAATTACCAATGTTGTAGGATCACTTTCTTTTTGAGAAGCACTAATTG
>JAFWJI010000059.1 GCA_017511585.1 Mycoplasmataceae bacterium | reverse complement strand
CGGTTTTCCGGGCGGTTTTCCGGGCGGTTTTCCGGGCGGTTTTCCGGGCGGTTTTCCGGGCGGTTTTCCGGGCGGTTTTCCGGGCGGTTTTCCGGGCGGTTTTCCGGGCGGTTTTCCGGGCGGTTTAAAAATAGGGTTGGGGCTGCTCCGCCCCTCTCCTCTATTCTTGGTTTTGTGGTAATGCTTCTCATAACGTTAATTGCTTCATTTATTCCCCCTAATTTAATTTTTTATTTAATATATTTATTAATTCCCGTATTCTTTTCATATATTTTTTTATTTCTTCCTGTTCTTCTATTGTATGTTCGCAAAATTTTAAACATTCAAAAAGTCCTAACTCTCATTCTTTCAATTTTTCAATTTTTTTTGATTTCATTTTGCCCCTCTTTCTTTATCTTCCTCAATTATTATCGTACCATATTTTTTTAAAATTGTTTAAAAAAAAATAAAAATTTTTAGATTAATAAAAAGTAGCAAAATGCTACTTGTTGATATTGTTATTTAGTCATTAAATAGATTAAATAAATTATATAAATAATAAATATTATTATTATTAATGTTATTATTATTTTATTCATTTTAAAGTATGATTTCCTCCTCTTTGCTAATGTCTCATATGCTAAATTGATTTGCTTCAATTGCTTTTTTAATTGATTGCTCTTTGCTTGTTTCAAATTCTACAATTTCAATTGTTCAATTGTTATTTCTTGGGTCTTTTCATTTACCCAAAAATAGGGGTTGCTTTCCTACTCTTGTTTTTCAATAATTGATAAATTCAATACTTGGAAATTCTTTTTTTATTCCATATATAAAATTACCTCTTTTTAGCATTTGCTTTTTAGTCATTTTTGAAAGTTTAAAATTTGGGTCTAATTGATAAGTTCCATTTTTTAGGTCATTTAATTTTATTGTATTAATTATTTTGTTTATATTTCTTATATCTTTTAATTGCTTAATTGTTAGGTCTTTTTTGTTTATTCAATTCATTTTTTCCCTCCATTGTATCAATTGGTAAATGTTGATTGTGCGCTCTCTAGTGGTAATTTTCCCTCAATAATTAATAATAATACTATAACAAATTCGACGTCTTTGTATGGTCTTGCTTTTATGTTCTTTTGATATGTTTTATAAATTGATTTAATTGCTTTTAGGTTTATTTTGATTTCTTTTATTCCTTGCTTGATTATCATTTGAAAAATTCCTTTCCTTTGGTATCAATTGATACCTTTTAAAATTATATCAATTATTGATAATAATAATTAAAATTTATTTGGTCCTCTTGGTCCTCTTGATTGGTCAAATGGTCCTCTTGGTCCTCTTGATTGGTCAAATGGTCCTCTTGGTCCTCTTGATTGGTCAAATGGTCCTCTTGGTCTTGATTCTTGAAATAGATAAAATAAAAGTAGCATTTTGCTACTCTTGATTATTTTAAAATTTTATATAATATTTATTTTTACGCTCTTGCTCTTGTGCTTTTGCTTTTATTCTTGTGTGTTCTTTTCTTAGTCATTCTATTTTTTCCTCTATGTCTTGGTCTTCTAGGTTAACTAGTAGGTCAAAATATTTTATTGCTTTTTTCATATCAAAAATTACCTCAAAATATAAATCCTCAATTCAACAATTAAATGCTTTTTGGTCTTGTTCTATTGTAGCTCTATCATTTAAATAGATTAACAATAGCAACTCCTCTTTTTCAATTCTTCTTAATTCAAATTGTATTTTTCTATTCATATTTATTTTTTCCTCTCTATATCTTCCTCAATTATTATCGTACCATATTTTTTTAAAATTGTTTAAAAAAAAATAAAAATTTTTAGATAATGAAAAAGTAGCATTTCGCTACTTCTTGATTATGATTATTTAAATAATAAATAGATTAAATAAATAATATATATTAAAAATATTATTGATATTAAAATAATAATTATTTTATACATTAAACGATTATTTCCTCCTCTTGTTCAATGTCTCATATGCTAAATTGTTTTTGCTTGATTGCTTTTTTAATTGCTTGCTCTTTGCTTGTTTCAAATTCTACAATTTCAATTATTCATTTATTATTTTTTAGGTCTTTTCATTTCCCCAAAAATAGGGGTTGCTTTCCTACTCTTGATTTTCAATAATTGATAAATTCAATAGTTGGAAATTCTTTTTTTACTCCATATATAAAATTACCCTCTTTTTTCATTTGTGATTTGGTCATTTTTGAAAGTTCTAAATTTTGATTAAGTTTATAAGTTCCATTTTTTAGGTCGTTTAATTTTATTAAGTTAATAATTTTATTAATATTTCTAATGTCTTTTATTTGCTTTATTGTTCTATTCATTTTTTACCTCCATTATATCAATTTAAAAATGTATCTTGTGCTTGTTCTAATGGTAATTTTCCCTCAATTATTAATAATAAAACAATAACAAATTCGACGTCTTCGTATGGTCTTGCTTTTATGTTTTCTTTGAAAGTTTTAAATATTGATTTAATTGCTTTAATGTTTATTTTGATTTCTTTAATTCCTTGCTTGATTATCATTTTTAAAAAATTCCTTCCTTTGGTATCAATTGATACCTTTTTAAATTGTATCATAAATTAATAATAAATATTAAAAATTTATATCTTGATTCTTG
>JAFWJI010000058.1 GCA_017511585.1 Mycoplasmataceae bacterium | reverse complement strand
GGAAGAATTGAAAGATTCAAAAGAAGAGCATCAGCAGCTACTACACGTAAATAATTATTTGAACTATAAATTGTAATATTGTTTTCAAAATTGATATATTTTAAATTGATATGTCATTAGAATTAAAAACAAATTTTAAACCCTCAGGGGATCAACCTGAAGCTATTGCTTCTTTAGTAGAAGGTGTTTTTCAAGGAAAAAAAAATCAAGTTCTTTTAGGAGTAACTGGTAGTGGTAAAACATTTACAATAGCAAATGTTATAAACCAAATTCAAAGACCAGTTTTGGTTTTATCACATAATAAAACACTTGCTTCTCAATTATTTTCAGAACTTAAGAGTTTTTTTCCTAATAATAATGTTGAATATTTTGTTTCATACTTTGATTATTACCGTCCAGAAGCTTACATGCCTAAAACTGATGTTTATGTAGAAAAAACTTCTAAAACAAATCATGATTTAGAAATGATGAGAATGTCTACAATGAATTCTTTATTAACTTCTAGAGACACAATTGTTGTTGCATCAGTAGCTGCTATTTATGGTGCTAATAAACCAGAAGAATATGAATCTTCATTTTTTACAATAAATTTAAATCAAAAAATAAAAAGACAAGATTTTTTTCTTAATTTAATTCAAATGCAATATAAAAGAAACCAAATTTCAATTGAAACTGGTGAATTTAGTGTTAAAGGAGATGTAATAGAAATTGCTCCAGGATGAACAAATGAATTTAATCTAAGAATTGAATTATTTGACGATCAAATTGAATCAATAAATAAAATTGATCCTTTAACAAAAAAAACAATTTCAAAAGAATCAAAAGCTTTAATTTTTCCAGCAAGTTCATATGTTGTAGAATCTAAAAATATTGATGGGACAATTGAATTAATTGAATTGGAATTAGAAGATAGATTAAAACAATTAAAAAAAGAAGATAAATTATTAGAATATCAAAGATTAAAAGATAGAACAAAAAATGATATTGATTCATTAAAAGAATTTGGTTATTGTTCAGGAATTGAAAATTATTCAAGACATATTGATAGAAGAAAAGAAAATGAAAAACCATATACATTATTAGATTACTTACCTAAAGATACTTTATTGATTATAGATGAATCACATATGATGATTCCACAATTACATGGAATGTATAATGGTGATCGAGCTAGAAAATTAAATTTAGTAGAATATGGTTTTAGATTACCTTCTGCTTTAGATAATAGACCATTAAGATTTGATGAATTTGAAAAATACGATTTTCAAAAAATATTTATTTCAGCCACACCTGCTGATTACGAATTAAATTTAACTCATGGAGAAATTGTTACTCAATATATTAGACCCACTGGATTGTTAGATCCAATTATTGAAATTCATCCTTCAAAAAATCAAGTTAATGATATGTATGATGAAATTCAAAAACAAATCAAACAAAATTTAAGAACAATAATTGTTACAACAACAAAAAAAACCGCTGAAGAACTAACAAAATATTTTCAATCTAAAAAGATAAAAATTGCCTATATCCATTCAGAACATAAAACTTTAGAAAGAAATGAAATATTAAGAAAATTAAGAAAAGGCATTTATGATGTTATTATTGGAATTAATCTTCTAAGAGAAGGAATTGATTTACCTGAAGTAAGTTTGATTATGGTTTTAGATGCAGATAAAGAATCTTTTTTTAGATCTAGATCATCTTTAATTCAAATTGTTGGTAGAGCAGCAAGAAATGATAAAGGAAGAGTTATTTTTTATGCTGATTCTGTAAGTAATAGTATGAAAGAAACAATTGAAGATAATAAATTAAAAAGAGAAATCCAACATAAATATAATAAAGAAAATAATATTGTTCCAAAAACAATAATTAAACCAATTTTTGATCCGATACAAGGTAAAGATATAACAAATGCTTTAGAATTGATTCAAAAACAAAAATCTAATTCAAAAGAAAAACAAGATGAAAGAATTAAGATAATTGCTAGTTTAAGAAAAGAAATGAAAGCTGCCGCTGATAAAATGGATTTTGAAAGAGCAACTCAATTAAGAGATCTTATTTTAGAATTAGAATCTGAATTAGATAAGTAATTAATATTTTTTTAAATTACTAAGATATTTTTTTATTTTTTTGATGATTTAAACCATTTTGATGACAAAGTCTGCATCTTGCTTCATATTTATTAGTATCACCAATTTCAATTGTTTCTTGACTTAATGAAGTTCTAAAAGAACAAGAAGCTGCATTTTTACATGATAAACAAACTGCTTTTAATTTTGTCACTTGATCAGCTATTGCCATTAAATTAGCTATTATTTTAAATGGTTTTCTTCTAAAATCTTGATCCAAACCACATGCTATAACTCTAATACCTTTAACTGCTAATTCTTCAACAAAATCAATTAATGATTCATCAAAAAATTGAGCTTCATCAATAACTAGAGCTTTATAATTTTGTTGTCTAAATAATTCTTTAATATCATCAACAGTATCGACAGAATAACATTTAATAGAACGTCCGTTTCTTGAAAAAATTTCATTATGAGAGAAACGGTTATCAATTACTGGTTTAACTATTAATGTAGGAATTTCAGAATAAGAAAGAACAGTTATTCTTTTTATTAATTCCTCTGTTTTTCCACTAAACATCGGACCAGTAACAACTTCAATTATTCCACTAGAATATTTTCTATACATAAATACCTCACACTTATAAAATTATTTTATAATTTATGTTTTAAAAAATAGTAAAAAATATGAAAGTAAAAAATGAAAGTAAAAATAGATTTACATTTACATTCTAAAACTTCTAGAAAAAATGATCCAATTTATTGAGATTCTAATTATGATAGTATTTCAAGATTAAAAAATGAAGGTATTAAAATAGCTGCTTTTTCAGATCATTATAGTTTTAGTGTTGAATTTTATCTAGAAATAAAAAAATTAGCTGCAACAGCAGGGATTTTGATTTTACCTGCTATTGAAATAAATGTTCTAAATTCAAATCAAAAAAAAGCAGATATTATTTTTATTTTTAGTGAACAATTAACTGAAGAACAATTAAAAGAAATTGAAAAAATTTCTAATAAAATTTTTAAAAAAGGAATTGCTTTATCAGAATGTAACAATATATTCAATCAATTTGAAACAATTAAAATTCCACATGTTGGTAAAAGTGATCATTTTAAATATGAAGATTTGTTAAAAATTGAATATGATGCTATTGAAATTTCTAATAAAAATCATAGCAATTTTAAAAGTGTTATTAAACAAAAAGATTTTAAAAAATCAATTGTAGCTTTTTCAGATACTCATGATTGAAAAAGATACCCTCAAGCTAGAACTTTGATAACAGAAATTGATCAAATGGAAGAAATATCTTTTAAAGAATTAAAAAGATGTTTACAAAAGAATAAAGATTATACTATTAATAGGAGTTAATATAGTTGTGATAAAAGAAATTATTTTCAAAAAAACAGACGATTTTTCTCAACCTGATTTTTCACTTAAATTATCAGAAAAAATAAATGTCATAATAGGTCCTAAAGGTGGTGGTAAATCAACACTATTTGATTTAATAGCAGGATTAAAACGTAATTATATTTCTGATAATGTTGTTGAAGCTTTGAAAAATTACGGTTTAAAATTTGTTAAAGCTATTAAATATAATAATGAAGAAATTATTTTTGAACATTTAACTAAGAAAAAATCTAAAGATAAAGAAGAAGACTATGAAAGTAGAAATGATGTTATTTATCAAGATGATAATATTAAAAAAAATTTAAATAAAATCAAAGAAATTGATGATGGAAAAAGTAAATATTTAAAAAAACAAGTTGATAATTCTGATTCAGTAAAAAAAATAATAAGCAATTTAGAAAATATTTATAAATATTCAAATTCTTTAATTAATTTAAATGAAAGCAAAAATGTAGATATAAATTGATCTAATACTTTTAAAATGGATCAAATAGAAGATACAAATGAATTTAATTTAATTATGAAAATTAATTATAAAGAAATGAATATTAAAAAAGAAATTGAACAACAAAAAAATAATTTTAATAATTTAAAAGATTCAATTGAAGAATTAAATAAAAAAATTGAAAAATTTGAATCATGAAATCCAGAGATAATTAAAGAACAATATTTTAATGATGATTTAAAACAAATGTTAATTAAATCAAGAGATGAAAATTATAAAATAATTGATTTATTAATAAAAAGAATAAATAAATTAGAAAAAATAAAAAACTTAACATTTATTTTTGAAAAATCATATAAAAGAACTATTGATAAAATAAAAGCAAACAATAACTCTTCCATTTTGTTAAAAGATTATCAAAAAAAAGCAATAGATCATTTTGTGGAAATATCTAAAAATACTTTTAATCTTATAAAAGAATTTGAAAGATGAAAATCAGAAGAAATATATTTAAATATTGAAAATGATTTAAGTCAAGATAAACCATTGATTTATCGAATCAATCAGAATATAAAATTAGATTATGATATTAAAGATGAAATATTAAAAGTGTTTTTATATTCACCAACTGGTTCTAAAGAAAAAGTTTGAAATTGAATTAAATCTTCAATGAAAAAATCACCAACTGAATTTGAAGAAGATAAAATTAAACAAAAACTAGTAAAAAATTTAAAAGATGAAGTAAAAGTATTGGTAAATATAGATAATCAACAAAAAGATTATGAAAGTCTATCACTAGGACAAAGGTCAATTTATGGTTTAAGATATAAGTTTAATAAATCTAAATTTGATAATTTGTATTTGGATCAACCTGAAGATAATTTAGATAATAATACTATTGCAGAAGAAATATTAGGTTTAATTAAACAAAAAGATAAAAATCAAGTTGTTATTGTTACTCATAATGCTAATATTGGGATTTTATCAAAACCAGAAGTTATTATTATTGCCAATTTAAATGATAAAGAAAAACCATATAAAGTTTTTGATGTAAAAGAAGAAATTAATAAAAATTCAGCATATTATTTAGAAGGTGGATTAGAATTTTTAGAACAAAGATATAACAAAATAATAAAAGAACAAAAGGGATAATTATGGTCTTAGAAATTAAATGAATTGATGATAAAAAATATTGTGCAAAATTCAAAAATATTGAATTAGAAATTAATGAAAATTCTGAAAAATGAAATATTAATGGAATTAATGAATTTTTAATTGAATTAGCTTCTGATTTACCTGATAAAGAAAAAATTGAATTAAAAGTAGATCAAGAAAAACAAAATAGTGATAAAGTTTATAATCATATAGTTGATTTGTTTTCTAATTTTGTTCAAGAATATAATAATAACTTAAGTACAAATTAAATCATGAATGATCATCAAAAAATATGAGAATCAATTTTTGGCCAAAAAGAATCTGCAATTGATGTTACTGGTCAAATAATTTTAAAAAACGAATTTAAAACAGGAAAACAATATTCTTGAAATTATGATAAT
>JAFWJI010000057.1 GCA_017511585.1 Mycoplasmataceae bacterium | reverse complement strand
TAAAAGATTATGATAGTGTTAAAACATTTATTTTTTCTTCTACTGCTGCAGTTTATGGTGAACCTAAATTTATTCCAATTAAAGAAGATGATGTTAAAGGACCAATAAATCCTTATGGTCAATCTAAATTAGCAGCAGAACAATTAATTTGTTCTTGAGCAAAAGCTTACAATAAAAATTATGTTATTTTTAGATATTTCAATGTTGCTGGAGCACATGAAATAGGTAAGATTGGAATATGAAATAAACAATTAACTCATTTAGTTCCATTGATAATTGAATCTAAATTAACAGAAACAGTATTTAATATTTTTGGAAATGATTATGATACAAAAGATGGAACATGTATTAGAGATTTTGTTCATGTCAATGATTTAGTCAATGCTCATATATTAGGAATGGAATGATCAATTAAAAATAATTTAAGTGATGTTTTTAATTTAGGAACAGGTCAAGGTTATTCAGTTAAAGAAGTATTTGATAAATCAAAAGAAGTTTTAGATTCTAATATTAAAGTTAATATTCAAGCTAGAAGATTGGGCGATCCAGCAAAATTATATTCAGATACTTCAAAAGTGCAAAAAATCTTGAATTGAAAACCAGAATATACATTAGAAAAGATAATTTTAACTGAATATAATTTTAGAAAAAATAAAAAGAATTAGTAATTTATTCTTATTCAGAATAATGAAATGTTTTATCTAAATTTATTTTGATATTTGAAAAATTATTAGAAGAATTTAATAATTTTTCTTGTTTTAAAAACCGAGTTCAATCACTATTAAATGATGTACTAAAATTATTAGATGAACTTAATAATAGTTCAATATATGAATTAAATTTAGTTGAATTTTCACTATTACTATATCATTGAAATTGGAATAATTGTCTCTTTTCATCCTTGGTTGAAAAACCAGAATCTGGTGTAGCTTCTAATAAATTAGGATAAATATTTGAAGGTAAAATTATTGTTGAAAATTTTTTATTTTCAACATCAAAATATAATTTGGTTGATTGATAATTATATTGATTTAAAGTTAATTTATGTACTTCATCATCTTGAATTTTATTTAGAGTTTGTCTTTGTTCCCTTGTAAGAGCTGTTTTATTTAAAATAGATTTATTAGAACTATTTACTATTTTTTCATTAGTTTCTTTATCTGAAGTGAAAAAATCAATTTTAAAATTTAAAATGTATTGGTCATTTGCAAAAAGAGTTCTTAAATTTTGTTCATAATCAATAGTATGTGTTTTTGAATTAATATTGATTATAGAAATGTTATAGTCAAATGTATTTATATAATTTTTAAAATTTTTGTATGTTTTTTTATCATCATCAACATCTTTATTATCTGGACTTAATTTGTCAGTTAAAAAAGTAGAAAAATTTTCAATATCTGTTGATTGATTGGTTATTTGTTGACCATTTGGAGATAGAGGATTTTTAATTGCTTGTCATAATAAATAAAAAGAATAAATTTTCATTATCAAATTATTTTTTGAATCCTTTTTTAAATTAGAATTAATTTTTTCTTCTAATTCTTTTATATTCATATCAAAAATAGAATTTTTAATATCATTTTCTAATGATAAGTTTCAAATTGTTGAATATAAATCAACATTAGATGAAACTGAATATTCTTCTTTTGAACATGAAACAACAGAAATTATTGGCACCAAAGCTAATGAAGGGGCTACTATTTTTAATATATTTTTCTTTAAAAAATTCATAAATTAATTTTATCATTTAAAATAATTTTATATTCATACAAATAGATATATTTAGATAGTAGGAAAAAATGGGTTTTTTTAAAAAATTAAAAGAAAGATTGTTTGATCGAAAAAATAAAAATAAAGAAGAAGAAATAAAAAATGATTTATTAGAATCAACTGAAAATGAAGAAAATTATGAGCATGAAACTCAAGAAAAAAATAATGATCATCAAGAAGAAAAAGTTGAACTTACTAAAGAAGAAAAATCATTAATCAAAAAACAAAAAAAATTAGATAAAAAAATTGAGAAACAAAGAATAAAACAATTATCTAAAGAACAAAAACTAAATAAATATATTGCTGGTTTATCTAAATCAGGAACAAATTTAACAAAAAAAATTACTGAATTACAATCTTCTCATAATCAACTAGATGAAGAATTTTTTGAAAAACTAGAAGAAATATTAATTATGTCTGATATTTCTATTTCATTTGTAAATTTAATTATGGATGAAATTAAAAAAGAAGTAAGAGTAGAAAATGTTAAAGATAAATCATTAATTTCAGAAATAATTGCTGATAAATTATTTACAATTTATGCCAATCAATCAACAGTAGATACAAAGTTAAATTTAGATAATGAAGGATTAAATGTTTTACTTATTGTTGGTGTAAATGGTTCTGGAAAAACTACTTCAATTGCTAAAATAGCTCATAAATTAAAACAAGAAGGGAAAAAAGTTATTTTAGCAGCAGCAGATACATTTAGAGCAGGCGCTATTGAACAATTAAATATTTGAGCTAAAAGATTAGAAGTTGATATTGTATTACCTGATAAAGAAGGAGCAGATCCTGCTTCTGTTGTTTATAAAGCATTTGAAAAAACCAAATCAGAAAATTATGATGTTTTAATTATAGATACAGCAGGTAGATTACAAAATAAAGTTAATTTAATGAATGAATTATCAAAAATTAATAAAATTATTGAAAAATTCGTTCCTAACGCGCCTCATGAATCTTTATTAGTATTAGATGCTACTACTGGTCAAAATGGAGTTTTACAAGCTCAAGCATTTAAAGAAGTAACTCCATTATCAGGAATTGTTTTAACTAAAATGGATGGAACTTCTAATGGCGGAATTATTTTTACTATTAAAGATAAATTGGATATGGCAGTAAAATTAATTGGATTAGGAGAAAAAATTGATGATCTTCAAGAGTTTGATTTAGATTCTTATATCTATGGTCTTATGAAAGGGTTAATGCCAAATGAAGAATAAAAATTATTTAGATGATTTAGACAAAAGAGAAAAGTATATTCAAGCATTTTCTAAATTTTCTCATGTCTTAACAACTAATCAAAATCAAATTTTTTATTTATATTATATTGAAGATCTATCTCTTTCAGAAATTTCAGATATTGTAGCAACTACAAGATCATCTGTTTATGATACTTTAAAAAAAGCAAGAAATAAATTAGATAAATTTTTAAATATTAATTAATTTGCTTTAAATATTTAATCAAAAACATAATAAAGTATTAAAATTAATTTTTGGGTATATTTTATACCCACAATGTTATGAAAAAAATAAATAAAGACATATTATCTTTAATAGCTTTAACTTTAACAAGTGCAATTATTTTTGCGATATTATCAATTGTTGATTGAACTTTATTAACAGGATTTTTAATTGGCACATTGTTGAGTGTTATTTGTTATTTATGTAATAAATTCTTTGTTTATCAATTGTTATCAAAAAGAAGGACGTTTAAATTTTCTTTTTTGCTTTGTTTTTTAAAATTTTTTATTTCAATAGTTTTATTTGGAGCAACTTTTATCGGGATTCTTTTTGCTAATAATTTAGTTGGAAAAACATTAGTTAATGGTGTTTTTAATATTTTTAGTTTTATTTATGGTTCTGTAATAGTATCAATAAGTTTGATTATTAATAAATTAGTAGAAGCTTTTACTTATAAACAAAAAAAAGTTGAACAAAGGAAGTTTTAATGGATGATATTGTTAGTAATTTTACTAGTGTACCACAGAGTTGAGGGCAAATATTTACATTAGGATATATTGTAGTTTTGTTAACGATAGTTTCTATTATTATTTATTTTAAAACTAAAAAAGTTAAAGAAGATGAAAGTCCTAATGGGATTGTTTTTTTAGCCGAACAATATGTTGGATTATTTGATAATGAATTTCATGGTGCAACAGAAGGTAAAATTGATCGTGTAGGACCATATTTATTTACTTTATTTACTTTTTTAGCTGTCGGTAATACGGCGGGGTTACTATCTTTAAAAACTGTTGTTGGAACTTATAGTGTCTCATTAGCATTAGGATTAATAACTTGAATTGGTATTTATGTTTTTGGAATAATTTATCAAAAACTTTCTTTTTTTAAAAAGTTTTTAAATCCAATTGAATTAGTCTCTCAATTTTCTCCATTAATATCTATTTCATTTAGGATATTTGGAAATATTACTGGTGGTTCAATAATAATGTACATTATTTACTATGCAACAGGTCAATTGTTTGAATATATTCCAGTTATTGGACAAGTAAATCTTTTAGGTATGATTATTGCTCCTTGATTTCAAATGTATTTCGATATTTTCGGAGCACTAATTCAAGCATATATTTTTGCCTTATTAACAGGAATTTATTGATCTCAAGAAGTTTCAGAAGGATTAGAAAATAAAGAAACAAAAAGCTTAGAAAAGCTAAAATCAAAAGAAGTTTTAATTACTTAATTTTTTATTAAAATTAAGTTAATAATATTATTTTTAGATTAGAAGGGGTTATTATGAATGCATCTTTAGAATGAGGATTTGTTGCTATAGGAGCTGGATTAGCAATAATGGGAGGATTAGGAACTGGTATAGGACAAGGTTATGCTTCAGGTAAAGCAGCAGAAGCTGTTGGAAGAAATCCAGAAGCAGAAGCTGCAATTAGAAAAATGTTGATTTTAGGTCTTGCCATTACAGAAAGTTGTGCAATTTATGCTCTAGTTGTTGCAATTTTATTAGTTTTTGTTTTTTCCAAATAAAAAAACCAATAATGAGGAATTAAATCGTGGAAGTAGATATAAGCAAATATGATATATTACCCAATTTATGAATAATGATTGCAACAATAGGTTCATTATTTATTTTATTAATAATACTTACATACTTTTTTTATAATCCAATTAAAAAAATGGTTCAAAGAAGAAAAGATTTTATTAATAAAAATATTAATGATTCTATTGAAGCAAAAAATAATGCTTTTTCTTTAGAAAATGAATCAAGAATTAAATTAGAAGAAGCAAAAAATATTGGTAATGATATATTATTAAAAGCAAAAATAGAAGCAGAAGAAATAAAAAACCAATATATTGAAGAAGGAAAAGCTAAATATTCACAATTAATATCTGAAGCAAAAACTGAAATCGATTCTAGAAAAGTAGAATTAGAAAAACAAACTTATAATGAAATAGTTTCAGTTGCAATGGAAATATCTAAAAAAATTATTAAAGATAATATTTCAAAAAATGAAGTAGAAAAATATTTAGATGAATATTTGGAAAATAAAAATGCTTAAAAATGAAACAAAAATAAGTTATGCTTTGGCTTTATTAGATATTGCTAAAGAAAAAGGACATACTAAAGAATTTTATAAAGAATCAAACATTTTAATTGAAGTTTTAGATGAGCAATTAGAATTTCAAAAAATTCTTGATAGTTTTTCATTAGATGATGATTCTAAAATGAAAATAATAGATAAAACATTTAAGGGTTTTGATATTTCTTTTATTAATACAATTAAAATATTAAGTTTAAAAAATAATTTCAAATGTTTTAGAGAGATTTTAAATTATTTAATAGATTATTTACAAAACATTTTAAATATAAAAAAATGTATTGTTTATTCAACAACAAAAATTTCGGAACCAAAGATGAAAAAAATTAAAAAAAAGCTTGAAGATGAATATGGGAAAGAAATTAATTTAAAAAATTTAATTGATAAAGAATTGATTGGTGGTTTTAAGATTGTAATAGATTCAACTGTTATAGAAAATTCTGTTAGCCAAGATTTAGATCTTTTGAAAAAAGAATTAAAATTCAAAAAAGAAGGAAGTGAATAAAATGTCTTTAAAAGCTAGTGATATATCTTCAATAATTAAAAAACAAATCCAAGAATTTTCTAAAAAAGATATGAATTTTACTTCTGAAGAAGGACAAATCCTTTCAGTTGGTGATGGAATTGCTTTAGTATCTGGATTAGATAAAGCAAAATTAGGAGAGTTATTAGATTTTGGTAATGGAGCTTATGGAATAGTTCTTAATCTTGAAGAAGATGCAGTTGGTGTTGCATTAATGAGTTCGCAAACTTCTATAAAAGAAGGTGGAAAAGTAAAAAGAACTAAAGAAGTTGTTTCAGTTGGTGTTGGAGATGAATTGATAGGACGTGTTTTAAATGCTTTAGGTGAACCTATTGATGGTAAAAATTTAAAAACAACTAAAAAAAGAACAGTTTTTAGAATAGCTCCTGGAGTTATGACAAGAGAATCTGTTAATGAACCATTGGAAACTGGTTTGATTTTGGTTGATTCTTTAGTACCAATTGGTAAAGGACAAAGAGAATTAATTATCGGAGATCGTCAAACAGGAAAAACAGCAATTGCAATTGACACAATAATAAATCAAAAAGGTAAAAATGTTAATTGTATTTATGTTGCAATTGGTCAAAAAAATTCAACGATTGCCCAAATTGTTGAAAGGTTAAAAATAGCAGGGGCAATGGAATATACAACAATTGTTGTAGCAGGCGCTTCTGAATTATCTCCATTACAATATTTAGCGCCATATACTGGAGTTACAATTGCTGAAGAATGAATGGAAAAAGGTAAAAATGTTTTAATTGTTTATGATGATTTAACTAAACATGCTATTTCATATAGAACTCTTTCTTTATTATTAAGAAGGCCTGCTGGTCGTGAAGCATATCCTGGAGATGTTTTTTATTTACATGCTCAATTATTAGAAAGGGCTGCTAGAGTAAATAAAAAACATAGTGGTGGATCAATTACAGCTTTACCTATCATCGAAACTCAATCAGGAGATATTTCTGCATATATTCCTACTAATGTTATTTCTATTACAGATGGTCAAATTTTTACTTCTGAATCTTTATTTAATTCAGGACAACGTCCAGCAGTTGATGTTGGTTTTTCAGTTTCAAGGGTCGGTTCTTCTGCTCAAATTAAAGCAATGAAACAAGTTACTTCATCACTTAAATTAGAATTATCACAATTTAATGAAATGCAAGCATTTGCACAATTTTCTTCTGATTTAGATGATTCAACCAAAAAAATTCTTGAACATGGGAAAAGAGTTTATGAAATTTTAAAACAAAATCAATACTCTCCTTTAGATCAATCAATTCAAATTGTTATTTTATTTTCAATTAAAAATAAATTGATCAAAGATATTCCTATTGAACATATGCAATCTTTTAAAACTAAGTTAATTAATTTTATGAAAAAAGAAAAAAATGGAATTGAACTTAGAAAAGAAATTTCAACTAAAAAAGAAATTGATTCTCAATTAGAAAAAAGAATTTTTTCAGTAATAAAAGATTTTGTTGACTCTTTTATTAAAACTTTAGGAATATTTGATATTCAATCAGGAGAAAATAACTAAAATGGCATCATTAAAAAGTGTAAAAAACAGAAAAGACATTGTTTTAACTATTAAAAAAATAACAAAAGCAATGGAATTAGTTGCAACATCAAAAATTAAAAAAGCCAAAAGAAATTGTGATAAGGTTTCTCAATATTGTTTAAGAATAGAAGAAGCTTTTAATAATTTAAATTTAAATATAAAAAAATGATCTGATATTATTTCTATAAATCCATCACAACCTAAAGCATTTATTGTAATAACTTCAGATTTGGGTATGTGTGGAGCATATAATTCAAATATTTTAAAATTAGCAAAAACTAAAGTTAGTGAACAAGATTATTTATTTATTATTGGTTCAAAAGGTATTAAAATTTTTAGAAAACATTTTAATAAAGATAAAATAATTTTGTCTTTTGAAAATGTTGGCGATGAACCTAATTACGATATTGTTGATGCAATTGTTGATAAAGTTTTTCCAATGCTATTAAATTCCACAATTAGTTCAATCCAAATTTTAAGCACTAAATTCATTAATTCAATAACTTATCAAACAGAATGTAAATCATTGTTTCCATTCGAACCTAAAAGTGATACAAAATTAGATACTCAACAATTTTTTAATAAAAATATCGAGTTTGAACCAAATCCTCAGACTGTTATTAAAAAAGCACTTCCTTTATATTTTGGAGCAATGATTTATTTTGCAATAGCTTTTTCAAAAATTTCAGAAATGGCTTCTAGAAAAATGGCTATGGAAAATTCATCAAACAATGCAACAGAAATAATTAATGAATTAGAAAAACAATATAATAAGATTAGACAATCAAAAATTACACAAGAAATTACTGAGATTGTAGCAGGAGCACAAAATGAATAAGAATTGAGGAAAAATAGTCCAAATATTAGGACCAGTAGTAGATGTTCGTTTTGAAAAAACAAAAATGCCTTCAATTTTAAATGCTTTAGAATTGGATTATGAAGGTCAAAAATATGTTTTTGAAGTTTCTCAACATATTGGAGATAATATTGTTAGAACAATATCAATGGGAACAACTGAAGGATTGGTAAGAGGACTTAAAGTAATTGATACTGGACAACCAATTATGGTTCCTGTGGGTAAAGAAGTTCTTTCAAGAATGTTTAATGTTTTAGGTGAACCAATTGATGAAAAACCAGCACCTAAAGTTAAAAAATATATGCCAATTCATAGATTAGCTCCTTCTTATGAAGAACAAAAATCTTCATCAGAAGTTCTTGAAACAGGAATTAAAGTTATAGATTTATTAGCTCCTTATGTAAAAGGTGGAAAAATTGGATTATTTGGTGGAGCCGGAGTTGGTAAAACAGTTTTAGTTCAAGAATTAATTAATAATATTGCCAAACAACATGGTGGTCTTTCTGTTTTTGCCGGAGTAGGAGAAAGAACTAGAGAAGGTAATGATTTATTTTATGAAATGATTGCAGCTGGAGTTATTGATAAAACAGCGTTAGTTTTTGGACAAATGAACGAACCTCCTGGAGCTCGGATGAGAGTAGCATTAACAGGTTTAACAATGGCTGAATATTTTAGAGATGAATTAAACCAAGATGTTTTATTATTCATCGATAATATTTTTAGATTTACACAAGCTGGTTCAGAAGTTTCAGCTTTATTAGGTCGTATGCCTTCAGCTGTTGGTTATCAACCAACTCTTGCCACAGAAATGGGTCAATTACAAGAAAGAATTACATCAACAATAAAAGGTTCGATTACTTCAGTTCAAGCAGTTTATGTTCCAGCTGATGATTTAACTGATCCAGCTCCTGCTACAACATTTACTCATTTAGATGCTAAAACAGTTTTAGATCGTAATATTGCTTCTTTAGGTATTTATCCTGCTGTAGATCCATTAGCTTCCACTTCAAGATTATTAGACCCTTTAATTGTTGGTAATGAACATTATGAAACAGCATTAAGAGTTCAAAACATTTTACAAAGATTTAAAGAGTTACAAGATATCATTGCTATTTTAGGTATGGATGAATTATCAGATGAAGATAAAGAAATAGTTTATCGTGCAAGAAGAATTAGAAACTTTTTATCTCAACCATTTACTGTTGCTGAAAAATTTTC
>JAFWJI010000056.1 GCA_017511585.1 Mycoplasmataceae bacterium | reverse complement strand
ATTAAATCCGAAAATACCTGCTATATTTAATGTTCCTGGTTCATGTTTTATAATAGAATTTTTTGACTTTCAAATACCATCTTTTTCAATATAATCAATTGATCCTCCGCCATATTTTTTTGATTCTACCTTATTTAAAATGTGTTTTGAAACATATAATATTCCTAATCCAGTTGGTCCAAACATTTTATTAGAACTAAAAGCTGCTATATCAAAAAATTTGGAATCAACTTCTTTATGACTAATTGCTTGGGCAATATCATTTATAATAAAAGCGTTATTTTTTTTTGCTATAGAAAATAATTTTTCTAATTCATCATCTTTATTATTTAAAAAATTATTATTAACTTGTGTATAAGCAATAATTTTTGTTTTAGAATTTACATCTTTTAAAAGATTATCTGAAAAAACAATTTTTGCTTGTTTTCTTTTTGCTAATTCAATTCAAGGCACCATATGAGAAGAATGGTTAAATTTTGAAATCAAAATTTGATCATCTTTTTCTATTAATTGTTCAATTAAATATGAAGCATAATTTAATCCTTCAGTTGTACCTGAATTAAATATTATTTCATCATCAGAACATTTTAATAATTGAGCAACTAATTTTCTTGTTTCTTGAATTTTTTGTTCAACAAAAATACCTAATCTTGTATCTCTAGTTCGATTAGAAATAGAATATTTAGTATAAAAATCATTAATTGCATCAATTACTTGTTGAGGTTTTTGAACTAAAGCTGCACTATCAAGATAAACAATATCATTTTTCAACATCGGAAATTGATTTCTAATTTTTTTATTATCAATTTCAAACATATTAAAATTCCTTTCTAAATAAAGCTAAATATTCTATATTTTTACTAACATTTCCCTTAATTGGTGATTCAATTATTGATAAAAAAATAAAATTTAATTTTATTGCATAAGAAATTATAGAATCAATAATATCTTTATGATGAATTTTATTTACAAATCCACCTTTTTCAACAATATTAGAACTTGCTTCAAATTGAGGTTTAATCAAAATTAAAACATAATTATTATTAGCTAAAACATTAGTTTTACTTAAAACATCAAATAATTTTTTAACACTAATAAAAGAAACATCGCAACAAATAAAATCTATTTTTTCTTCAAACATATCATCGTTAATTGATTTTAAATTAGTTTTTTCTAAAGAAACAACTTTTTCATTTTGTCTTAAAGTAAAATCTAATTGATTAGTTCCAGAATCCAAAGAATAAATTTTTTTAGCACCTTTGCTTAACAAAACTTGTGTAAAACCACCAGTAGAAGCTCCAACATCTAAACATATTTTATTTGTTAAATCTAAATTAAATTTTTCTATTGCTTCTAATAATTTATAAGAACCTCTGCTTACTCATTTTTTTTTATTTTTAATTCTAATAACATCATTTTCTTTTATTTTAGTAGAACCTTTAATAACAATTTCTTCATTTACTAAAACATTGCCTGACATTATTAATCCAAGCGATTCTTTATTTGAATAACCTAATGAAAATAATTTTTCAATTAATGTCATTATAAAAGTTTTAATACCTTTCTTATATAAACATTAAATTCAATACTTTTGCTATCAACCATTGAATTTACTCATTTAGTATATTCATGAGCTTTAAAAGAATTGATATCATTAAAATTATCATAATTATAAATTGATTCTAATCTATACTTTTTGTTTTTGAATATATATTGATTTCAAACATAAAAAATAAAATTACCAAAAGATTCTCAGTTGCATTTATCAAATGGTTTTTCAAAATAAATTGATATTTTCTTAAATTGCTTAGTTCAAAAAATTTGATCAACTTTATTTTTTATAAAACTCTCTTCAATTTCATACATTTTTTTTAATGAAATAGAAGAATTAAAAATAATAGAAATTTTAGTTAATAAAAAACTAATTTCTTTTATTTTTAATTGGTTTTTATAACTTAAAAATAAATCTTGCTCTTTCAATTCTTTTTTGATCTCTTTAATTGCTTTTTTGCTTAAAAACATTATATTTTTTCCCTATCTCTTCAATAACAATATTTATAAATTTATAACTTTTATCATCTGGAATAAAATCTTTTGCAATTTGAACATATTCATTAGCAACTATTCCTACATCTAATTTTCATAATTCAACTGAAGCGCATAATAAAATTGAACGAACTAATGGGTTTAATCTTGATCAAGATCAATCGGTTCTAATAAAATTAGTAATTGTTTTTTTGAAAACTTTATAGTTTTTTTCAATTGTAGATAAAATTGAACTTTGTTCTTTTTGAATTTGACTAATATTTTTAGTCTTTAAAACATTAAAATTAAATAATTCATTGAACTTATCTAATTTAAAAATTTCTTCTGAGTCAATAGTTTTATCAAAAAGTTCATATTGATAGATGATTATTACAATCATAATCCTCATTAATCTTCTTATTGAATAAGTTCCATTTTTTTCTTTCATTAATAAATTATAAATAATTTAATATTTATAAAACAATATATTTTTTTAACATTTTTTTAACTGATCCAAATTCATTGATTATGTCTTTTGCATAAGCATCAACATAAATTTTTTTATTTGCAAGAATAATTATTCTATCAACCATTTCTTCAATACAATCAATATCATGACTAATTATTACTAAAGTAATTTTGTTTTTCTTACAAAAATCCAAAATATAATTTTGCAATTTATTTTTAATTGAAATATCTAATCCTGTTGTAAATTCATCTAAAAATAAAACTTTTGGTCTTCCAATCATTGCAATAAAAACATTTATTCTTTGTTGTTGACCACCAGATAATTTTGAAATTTTAGTATTTAAAATCTTATCAATTTCAAATGCTTTAATTCCTTCAACTATTTCTTGTTCATATTCAAATGAATTTGTAAGTCTAATAGTAAAATCAATTAAATCCTTAGGTGTTAATGAAGTAGGAAATTTTAAATCTTGAAATTGGATCGATAATTTTTCATAAGGATTTTTATTGTATTCAAATAGATAATCAATAGTTCCATGTTTTTGTTTCATAAAACCACAAAGTGTTGATAATGTTAAAGTTTTACCTGAACCATTAGGTCCTAAAAAAGCTACTTTTTCATTTTCAAAAATCTCAAAATCAATATCTTTATAAATTTCTTTATCTTTAAAAGAATGAGATAAACCCCTAACCTTAATTATTGGTTTTTCTTTAACATATTCTTCTTTTTTAATAAAAGGTTTAATATCATTATATGGATTTGAAGTTTTTTCAGAAGTTATTTTTTTTCATTCAATCATAATTACCTACTTGTTCATTTAAATTTTTTAATTGATACAAATAAAAATATTGATGTAAGTACATAAGGCATTATTAAATCCAAAATATTTTGTCATGGTCTATATATAGTTGATTCTGTTAATTTAGTTGCTATTAAAAATTTTTCATTTGTTCCTGGGATTTCAATATTTGATTCAATAACATTTAAAGTAAATATTTTAAAATCATTTTTTATGTCGAATATTCCATTAAATCTATAATTTTTTAAATCTTCAAGTTTTGCTTTTAATTCTTCTGTATTGTAATTACTATCTTCAATTATTGTAACAAGTGGTTTGCCAGCTATTTCTTGTTCAAATAGTTTTAAAATACCTTCACTATTAGATGGAAGTAAAACAACATTCATTAAATTCAAACTATAAGATGTTGGTGAGATTAATGAAATATATTGCATTGCACCAGAACGATATAAAACAGAAATTGGTATAAATTGTCCAGAAAAAGTTATAGATACTATAACAAAACAAAATCCTATTGATTGAACTAAATTATTTTTATTAATTAAAACTCCTAAAAGTAATCCTAAAGATAGTGTAGAAATATAAACATTAAATAATGCATATAACAACTCTCACCAATTAATAGTTGCAAAAGCATCAGGTGCATCAACATTTAAAAACATTGCATAAAATAAAATAATTAAAATATTAGCACTTAAAATTGCAACAAAATTATAAGCTAACATTATCGTACAAAACTTTATAGCTGTTACTTTAGAAGTAGAAATTTTTCTTAAAATAATTGAGGTTTTAAATTCGACTAACATTTGGGGTAATGAAATAAAACCTAATGGTAATATTGAAAAAGAGAAATAAGAAGGCAATCCGCCAGTAAATACTTCAATTTCATCTTTTCCGATTATTTTATAAACAATCATTAAAAAAAGAGGAATTGCCAAAGCAGTAATTGGGCCCACTTTTGATTTTCAAAAATGCTTATTAATCAAACTTAAAACAGCTATTTCTTGAGTGGTATCGTTATTTTTCATAATTTTTTATTTTAACACATTATATTAATTCAATTTAGTATATACTAAATTTTATTAATAAGAAAGGCAATTAAAATCAAAAACTTTTATTTACTTCTTTTACAAAGTAGATTAATAAAAATTAATTAATTTAAATTTACAAAATTCAATAGATAAACAAGAATAAAATAAATTAAAACAACCTTTATAGGTTGTTTTTTATATTATATTTATCATCAATGATTAATTGGATCATTTGTTTTATTTCCATCATTATATTTCATAAAATAATGGAAAATTGTTTTACCATCTCCATTATTATTAAAAGTACATTGATCAAATAATTTTTCTTTCATTGCATCTTCCATTTGTTTTTTTCAACCATCTACACATTTACATTCTTTACTGTTTTTGGTTGTTTTTGAACAATAATTTTCACATTTTGCATTTTTTAAGAATTTATCACCATCTTTATTTCAAGCTATTATATAACCACCAGTAAAATAAAGATTTCCACCAAAAATCTTTTTATCTTCATTTTTTATATCTATTTCATTTAAATTATGAGGATTTTGATTTTTAACAATAGGTAATTGAATTTCAAATTGAACTTCTCTAGAAGTTTCGCTTATTGTTTTAAGACCGAAACTATTGTATAAACTATATCCATATCCATTTCCATCGAAATAATCATATTTTCTAGCACAAGAAGAATCAGCTAAATTTAAATTATCACAACAACTACCATTACAATTATTAGAACAGTTTATACTATTAGCATAATCAAAATTACCAATATATTCAACTTTCATTAATTTTTTTAGTGAATTAAATACTTCACTTCCCTCTTCTTTT
>JAFWJI010000055.1 GCA_017511585.1 Mycoplasmataceae bacterium | reverse complement strand
ACTGAAGAGTTAAAAGTAGTTTTTTCTAGTGATGAAGAAGTTAAAAAAATAATAATTGAAGAAGACGAAGAAATAATTCCTCAAAATAATGAAGAATATCAAGTTAAATCACAACTAATTGATGAAGAAACAGAATTTTTAGCTCCAATAAATGTATCTCACGAAATGAGAAAGTCATTCCTTGAGTATGCAATGAGTGTAATTGTTTCTAGAGCATTACCAGACGCAAGAGATGGTTTAAAACCTGTTCATCGTAGAATTTTATATTCAATGTCTGAACTTGGTGTAACTTCAAGTGATCCTTTTAAAAAATCTGCCCGTATTGTAGGAGATGTTTTAGGGAAATATCACCCACATGGTGATTCTGCTATTTATGAATCAATGGTTCGTATGGCTCAAGACTTTTCTTTAAGATATCCTCTTATTGATGGTCACGGTAATTTTGGTTCTATCGATGGTGATGAAGCTGCTGCAATGCGTTATACCGAAGCTAGAATGTCAAAAATCGCAAACGAAATGATAGATGGTTTGAAAAAAAATACTGTAGATTTTATTCCAAATTATGATGGTTCAGAGATGGAACCATTAGTTTTACCAGCAAGATTTCCTAATTTATTAATTTCTGGTTCAGTAGGTATTGCTGTAGGTATGGCGACAAATATACCACCTCATAATTTATCAGAAGTAATTGATGGTGTAATTGCTTTAGCAAGAAATCCAGAAATAACAATAGATGAATTGATTCATTATGTAAAAGGACCTGATTTTCCTACAGGAGCAACTATTTTAGGAAAAAAAGGAATTGTTGATGCTTATAAAACTGGACGTGGTTCTATTATTACTAGATCTAAAACCCATATTGAAGTTTTAAAAAATGGAAAATCTAGAATTATAGTTACAGAAATACCATATGAAGTTAAAAAGCCGGCAATGATAGAAAAAATAGCAATGCTTGTTAAAGAAAAAAGGATTGAAGGAATAACAGATCTTAGAGATGAAACTTCAAGAAAAGGAATTCGTATTGTTATTGAATTAAGAAAAAATATAGTTCCAGAAGTTTTATTAAATCAATTATTTAAATTAACTAATTTACAAACTAATTACTCTGTTAATATGATAGCTTTGGTTAATAATGAACCAAAATTATTAAACTTAAAACAAGTTTTAGAAGTTTATTTAAATCATCAAATTAATGTAGTTTCAAGAAGAATTCAATTTGATTTAGAAAAAGCAGAAGCAAGAGCACACATTTTAGATGGTTTAAAAATAGCTGTTAATAATATAGACGAAATAATAAAAATAGTTAGAAATTCAAAAACAGATAATGAAGCCCAAGAAAAAATAATGGCTAATTTTAACTTAACAGATAAACAAGCAAAAGCAATTACAGATATGAGATTAGGTCGTTTAACTGGTCTTGCTATTGAAAAAATGAATGAAGAATTAGATGAATTAAATAAAGCGATTTCTGAATTTAAAGAAATATTATCTAATAAGGCAAAATTAATTCAATTGATAATTGATGAATTAACAGTAATTAAAGAAAAATATGGTGATGAACGTAGAACTGAAATTGATTTAAATAATTTTGGTGATATTTCTGATGAAGATTTAATTCCAGAAAAAAATATTTTAATAACCATGTCAGCTAAAGGTTATGTAAAAAGAATACCTCTAATTGACTATAAAGTTCAAAGAAGAGGAGGAGTTGGTTCATCAACTCAAACAACATATAATGATGATGATGTTTCAAAAATTATTTCAACAACAACTCATACTGATTTATTAGTGTTTACTTCATATGGAAAAGTTTATAGATTAAGAGCTCATCAAATTCCTGAAATGTCTAAACAAGCAAAAGGAATTCCATTTTTAAATTTAATTAAAATTGAAAAAAATGAACGTGTAGTATCTTTATTAGCAACAAATGAATATAATGAAGATGAGTATTTAGTTACAATCACTAAACTTGGAATAATTAAAAGAACACCTATTTCTCAATACCAAAGAATTAATGTAAATGGAAAAATAGCTTTAAGTATGAGAGAAAATGATGAATTAGTTAAAGTTATGAAGGTTAAAGAAAATGATGAAATAATCATCGGAGCATCAAATGGTAAAGTTGTAAGATTTTCATTAAATCAAGTTAGGCCAATGTCAAGGACTGCAACAGGGGTTACAGGAATGAGATTTGATCCAAATGAAAAAGCAACAATCATCGGAGCCTCAAATACTTCAGAAGGTAATATGGTTTTATCTATAGGTTCAAATGGATTTGGTAAAAAAACTCCTCTTGATGAATATAGAATTACAAAAAGAGGAGCTAAAGGTGTTAAAACAATTAATACTAATAAATCTGGAGAATTAGTATATGTTGGTTTAGTTAATAGTAATGAAGATATTATGGTTGTTACCAACAAAGGTATTGCAATTAGAACAAGTTTAAAAACCATTTCAGATAGTTCAAGATCTACAAAAGGTGTAAAAGTTATTCAAATTAAAGATAATTCAAAAATCCAATCAGTTGCAATTTTAGATGTAGATCAAATTGAAAAAGAATTTGAAGAAGAATATTCTAAAACACAAGAATTAATTTTGCAAAATAATCAAGATAATATTGAAACAGATTCATCAGAAGATGAAAGAGATTAAAAATGAAGATCTTATTAGCTGGAACGCCTGATTTATCTATACCAACATTTGAAAAAATAATTCAAAATTTCGAAGTCGTTGCTTTAATAACACAACCCGATAAACCTGTTGGTAGAAAAAAAATAATTACCCCTCCACCAGCTTATTTTTTAGCAAAAAAATATAACATTAAAATATTTCAACCTGAAAAAATATCTAATATATATGAACAATTAAAACAAATTGATTTTGATATTTTTTTGACAATGGCATATGGACAAATAATCCCTCAAAAAATATTAGATTTATCTAAAATAGGTTCTTTTAATATACATGCTTCTTTGCTACCAAAATATAGAGGAGCATCTCCAATACAATATTGCTTAATTAATGGCGAATTAGAAACAGGTATAACTTTAATGGAAATGATTGAAAAAATGGATGCTGGAGATATCTTGTTTCAAACTAAATTGAAAATAGAAGAAAATGATAATTTTGATTCTTTGTTAGAAAAAATATCTTTAATCACATCTCAAAATATTGTTGATTGATTATTAAAAATTAAACAAAATGATTTTAAAAAAATTAAACAAAATGAATTAGAAGTAACTTTTGCACCAAAAATAACAAAAGATGATGAAATATTGAAATTAGATACAATTGAAAAAACTTTAAATAAGATAAGAGGATTATCTTCAAATCCTGGCGCATATTTAATTTTAAATACAAATCAAGAACAATACAAAAATTTAAATGGAAAGAGAGTAAAAATTTATAAAGCACAAAAACTTTTTTTAAAAAATGCTTTAGAAATCAAATGTTCAGATGGTATTGTTTATGCTAGCAAATTTCAATTTGAAGGAAAAAATAAAATTTCAATATAGGTTATAAAATGAAAAATCAAGCTATTATATTTATTCTAAAAAATAATGAAACATTTTTAACAGAAAATATAAATCAAATTCTTGAATTAAAAGAAGAATTCGATTTGTATTTTGTTAGTCGATTATCTCAAGATAGAACAAATAAAATTTTGAAGTTTAATAACTTATTAAATATTGAATTAACTTATGATCCAGGTTATTATGAGGCGTTAAAAACCGGTTTTGAATTTATTAGTCCATTAAAATATTCATTAGTAATTGAATTTGGTGAAATTGAAAAAATAGAATTAAATGAAATAAAAAGATTAAATGATGTAAATAAAGAATATAATTTTCAAAATTCTATTATTTTTGCATCAAGATACAAAAATATAAAATCTAAAAAGAAGAAAAAGATGTTTATTTATTTATTGTTAAAAATAAAAGTTATTGATCCATATAGCAGATTTAAAATTTATAACAAATCTTCTTTAAGTTATATTAAAGATGTTTTTCAATATAATATGTATCCACAAAATTTAATTTATCTTTTATACAAACAACCTAATTTTATTGAAGTTAAAACAAAATATAAAAATAAAAAACAAACACTTATTGATTTAAAAAAACAATTTGTAAGAAAATGTAGATTTAATTTATATTTATTTTTTATATTGCCTTTTATTATGAAAAAACAATGAAAATCAAGTTTCTAATTAGTGATATAATTTT
>JAFWJI010000054.1 GCA_017511585.1 Mycoplasmataceae bacterium | reverse complement strand
TGTATTTTCTTCAAATTTTCCTTGATGGATTATTGTTTTATCATTTTCATTAATAGAGGGATTTATTGTGGTTGGATTATCTCTTCTTTCAATAGAAGTACCTTTTTGAACAAATCATAAATATGTATCTCCATAACCTTTTTTTAATTCTTCAAAGTTAGTTTTTATTAATTCTTTTAATTTATTAGAAAATTTTTCATCTTCTCAAATTCATTTTACTTCATTATTTTTTTGAGTCACTAATTGAAAAAAAGTTTTTGGATGAGCTATATTATGACCAAATACATCATCAGAAAAAAAGTAACCATCAATAATTTGGTTATCATTATTTTTTTGGTAATAATTCGCACTATTTTTATAATCATTGATACCAAATATTCTTTGTTCCATAATAGGTATGTTTTGAACTAAATTCTCAAATGTTGGTTGACGATAACCAAACGTAATTTCTTGGTCATTTTTTACTTTAATATTATTAGGCATTGAAATATAGTCTTTATTATTTGCTTCGTCTAATACTTGTTTGATTTTTGTATATGGATCTTCATTATTTTTAATATTAACACTTGCTTTGTAATTAGTAAAATCTATAGTTGATTTATTTCAATCATCTAAATTTATATTTTTAAAAACCTCAGAAATATTTTCTATTGGAATTAAATTACTTGATCTTGATCTTGATATATGATTTGTATCATTGCTTACATTTATTTTAGTTGCCAAAAGCACTGGTGTAACAATAGAATTTAATAATAAAATAGAAGAAAATCCTAATGTTGATAATTTTAAAAACCCTTTTTTCATTTTAGTAACCTTCTTTCAACTTCCTTCAACTTTAATTATATATTCATTTTGTTATTAAAATCTACTTTTTTTACTTAATTTCATTTTCAAGTTCATTTAAAAAATTTATTTTTTGAAGGTTAAAATTAGCATAATTTTTGATATTATTTCTTGTTTTTTCGATTAATTTTTGAATTTTTATAAATTCTATATTTTTCTTTTTAAATTCAATTATTAGCTTATCTTTATTTGTAAACAAAGGATTTTCATCATCAATTTTAATGTTTATTTGATAAAAAAATAATTGTATTATTTTCAAAATAAAATCACTATTATTTTTGTTTCATAATTGAAATAATTCTTCTTTTATAACAAAAATATTTTTTAAACTTTTTTCTAAAATTAATACAACTTTTTCTATTAAATCATTAACTATTTCTAAATTATCTTTATTAATTTGTTGATCATCAACAAAAATGTTAGCTATTAAAGAAGCATTTTTATTTTCAATATTTTTTACTAAATCTATTTTAGATTTTATATTTTTTTTAATAAAGATATTTTGAGTTCTACTTTTTATAGTTGGTAAAACTTTATCTAAATAGTTTGTATTCATTAAAATTATTAAATTTTCAACAGGTTCTTCAATAAATTTTAAAAGTTTATTTAGAAATATCTTATTTCCTAAATCAATATTTTTTATATACAAGATTTTAATTGAATCTTTTTCTAAACTAGTTTCAAATAATTTAGTTATTTTTTGATCAAATTGTTCTTTAAGTATTTCTTTATTGTTTGTATTAATTACTTGAATATCATAACAATTATTCAAATCTTCAATTTTTGAAATTTTAATTTCTTTATTTTTATTTTTCAATATTAGTTCTATAGCATTTAATATCGGTTTTTCAACATTTGTACCAACAGAACCATAAAACAAATAAGCATGAGAAAGCTTATTTGTTTTAATTGCATTTTTAATAATATTAATTGATGAACAATCTTTCATTATTAGAAAGTAAATTCTTCTTCTTTATTATTGTCAATAACTATGTATTTGTCTCCTGATTTTGGATAAAAAGGTTTTAATGCTTCTTTTGCATTTGAAAAATCATTTTTTAATTCTTTAAATAATTTAGATGAATCTAAAGATACAAACACTGAATTTGTTATTCCGAATTTTTTAATTTGTTTTTCATCTTCAACTAAACCAATGATTGCTGCATTAGGTCTGTATTTTGCAATTGTTTGTAATAATTGTCCAGTTTTTGATCTTACAACAATATATTTATATTTTCCACCTAAAGCTTTTTGTGCAATATTGTATGCCATTTCATTTCTAAAATCTTTATTTGAATTTTCTCATATTGATTTTAATTGAACTGGATAATCTAAACTACTATAAATTTCTTTTTCCGCTCTCATGTTTATTGTTGACATAACTTTAACAGCTTCAATAGGAAAATCTCCAGATGCAGATTCACCTGATAACATTGTTGAATCAGCTCCTAATTCAGTTGCTCAATAAACATCAGTTACTTCTGCTCTAGTTGGTTGTGGTGTTTTTTCCATTGAATCTAACATTTGAGTTGCAACAATAACTGGCTTACCAACTGCTCTACATTTTTTGATAATTCTTTTTTGGTGGTAAGGAACATCGTAGTATGGAATTTCCAATCCTAAATCTCCACGAGCAATCATTATTCCATCTGAGTGTTCAATTATTGCATCAATATTATTAATTCCTGTTTGTGATTCAATTTTTGAAATTATTTTAATATGTGAACCATTATTAGAATTTAATATTTCTCTTAATTCTTTAACATCTTTTGCTGAATTAACAAAAGAAGCAGCAATATAATCAACATCTTGTTCAATACCAAATAAAATATCATTTCTATCTTTTTCTGATAAAAATGGTAGAGAGAATTCAACTCCAGGAATATTAATTCTTTTATTTGTTTTTAATAAATGTTGGTTATGTGTAATAAGATTTATTGAACCATCTTGAACTGAAACAACTTCAGTTAATAATTTACCATCATCAAATAAAACTTTGTCTCCTTTTTTAACATCTTTATCCATTCTATAAGAAACAGTTCATTCTTTTTCATTACCAATTCTATTTTGATAATCTTGTTCTGTAGTATAAAGAACAATTTCAGAATTTGCTTTTATTAATTGAGCACCATCTTTCATTTTACCTAATCTAATTTCTGGCCCTTTTGTATCTAACATTATAGAAATTGGAATATTTAATTCTTTAGATGCTTTTTTTGCATTTAAAAATTTTTTTTCTTGTTCTTCATGTGAACCATGTGAAAAATTTGTTCTAACACATGTAAGTCCTGATAAAACTAATTGTTTGAAAGTTTCATAATTTTCTGATGAAGGTCCTATTGTCCCTATTAATTTTGATCTTTTATCTATAAAATTCATTTTTTTCTCTCCCTTTAACATTTTCAAATTTGAACAAAATTGAAAACTACATTTTTTTAATTTTACATTATTAATTTTTTTTTAATCATTAAATTAAAAAAGTCAATGTTTGACAAAAAATAATATGTTAAAAGTATTTTTGTATATGTATTTTATTTTGGTACAATAAATTTATACAATATGAGGAAAATTAACATTGAGGGGGAAATTATGCAAGATAAAACAAGAAGAAGAGAAGGGTTTGATTATTTTGTAGATAAAAGTAATTATGACAATGGTATGCCTAGTCAAACAATTCGTTCATACGATAGCTACAATGATGATTACTTCAATTCAAATGGAAATTCATTTTTACCAAATCAAAACAATTATGAAGAAAAAAAATATGGTTATGGAAATTCAAATGGAAATTATGGACTAGAATATCCTGTTCAACCTATGCAACAACCTATGCAACCATATTCTTCAGCACCACAATATCATGATAATAATAGTTATTATGGAAATGGATTTGAAAATAATGACTATATTAATAACAGAAGATTTGGTAACAATTCATTTAATAAAGGTATATATGAAAACAATAGACCTGATGGAACAATTGAATTTTCAGCTTTTCCAGGTCAAGGAGGATTAAATCCTAATGAAAGACCTTTAGGAGATCAAACTCTAATGTTTTCTTCAAGTGATTTACCTGCTTCTTATAATAATAGAAATAATTCATTGGCTAATAGATATGTTGAACAAATAATAAAAACACAACAAATTCAATTAAATGAACAAAAAAGAGAAATTAGCAAAAAATTTGATAATATTGATCAAGCTTTAAACAACATTTCAAAAAAAGTTGACAATGTTAATAGAACTATAGCAAGTACTACTACTTTAAGTTTTAATAATGTAGATCCAACAAATGCAAATCCTTTTGAAGAATATGATCCTAATCCATATTTAGATTTAAATAGTCGTAGTCCAAAAAAAGAAGAAACTATTGAAATGACTCAAAATTTAAAAACAAGTGTTTTAAATGATATAAGAACCGATTATGAAAACGATGTTGCTAAATTTAAACAACAACAAATTGATTTAGAAAAAAATAAATCAAATATGACAATAGACACACCTCCTGTTGTTAAACAAGAAGCAAAACCAGCAAAAAAAAGTGATAAATCAAAACAAAAAAAAGGTTTAATAATTGGATTAATAGTTTTCTTTGTTTTAATTGCTATAACAATAGCTTTAATTTTCATTTTTGGATCACGAAAATAATTTTTTAAATATTTTATATAGTTAAAAAAAGGATTTATTCATCAATAAATTTATTTTCCTTTTTTCATTTTTCAAGTAATTCAATATATTGATCAATATTTTCGCATTTTAAATATTCAATTAAATCTTGATCTTTAAAATCATCTCAGTTTGGACTAATTCCTGAAGTTGTGTGTTTTTTGTATCAATTTTTCAACTGATTTATATCATCTTTAACTTGTTCTTCATTTAATTTAAAAGGATAGTTTTTTAATTTCCTTTTTTTGATCGGATAATTTTCTGGATCAATATAATCTTGTTCTTTTAAAAATGTTGCTACAATTCAAAATTTATTTACTCCCATTAGATAAGAATAAATTTGAGCTTGTTTTAAATAACCATTAGGTATTCCAAATTGATTTCAATTATCATAGTTTTTTTCACCAGTGGTTTTAATTTCAATTATTATTTTTTTATCTTCGATAAATCCATCTGGAATTCCACCAATTATTTCATCTTTATCACTAAAATAATCAAAATTATATTTTTCTGGATTAAATGTTTTAATTTCTATTTTTAAATGTTGTTCTAATGCATTAACAACTTTATTTTCAATAGCAATACCTGCTTTAATATATTTTTTATCTAATACAGG
>JAFWJI010000053.1 GCA_017511585.1 Mycoplasmataceae bacterium | reverse complement strand
TTTTTAATTTTTAAATCTTTTTCAATTTCTTTATTATTAGATAGTTTGTTTATTTTTTTGTTGTCTTGCACTAATTGTTTTGTAATTTGAATATTATGTTGAGGAATGTTTATCATTAAACTCCTTTTGATAATTTTTTAAAATTTAATTAAATTAAAATCATTTTTTATTAAATTAAAGATTCTTGTTTTGTCCAATTTAAGATTTAAAATACTTTTTGTGTTCTTACTTAAAAAATGATTTTTAATAATTTGAAACCTCCTTTCACTCTTATATGTATCTTTTTTCTAAAAAACCCTGAAAAAAAGCTCAAAAAATTACTTTTCCCCATTTTTTATGTGGAAAAGTGGAAAACTTTCACTATTTTTTGTATAAAAATGTTTTTTATTTTAAACTTATTAATAAATTATGACTTCAAAAATTATTTTAATAACAGGGCCATCTGGTGTTGGAAAAGGAACTATAGAAAAAGAGTTGTTTAAAGACGATTGTTTAAATTTATCTTTTTCAGTTTCAGCAACTACAAGAAATAAAAGAATCGGAGAAATTGAAGGAGAGCACTATCATTTTATTACAAATGATAAATTTGAAGAGCTTATCAACAAAAATGCTTTTCTTGAATACAATAAACATTTTGATAATTATTATGGAACTTTATTTGAAGAAGTTGAATCAAAATTACAACAAGGGAAAAATGTTTTGATTGAAGTTGAAATTATTGGTGCAGTTAATATAATTAAAAAATTAAAAGAAACAAATAAAGAAAATATTCTAATTTCTATTTTTATAGAACCGCCATCAATAGAAGAGCTTGAAAGAAGAATCCGTAACAGAAACACTGATAATGAAGAGCAAATTAAAAAAAGATTAGAAAGAGCAATCGAAGAAATTCCTTATAAAAAATATTTTCAAAATGTAGTTGAAAATGTTGAAGTCAATGAAACTGTAGCTAAAATAAAAAAAATAATTGAAAATAAAACTTAAACTTTGGTATATATTGTATTATTAAATATATTAGAATTGATTTTTGGACGCAAAGGGAATTAATTAAATGTTTTGTCACATTTAAGATTAAAGGAGAAATTTTTAAAAATGAAGTATGTTGTCGATACAAACATAGGTGTTGTCAGAGAAGAGAACCAAGATAGAGCAGCAGTTTTTGAAAATGACTATGTTTTAGTTGCGGTTTTATGTGATGGTATGGGTGGTCATTTTGGTGGTTCAATTGCATCTTCAATAGCAGTTGAAACATTCAAAAATAGAATGAATTATTTAAGATCTAATGAAGACAATGTTTATGAATGATTTAAAGAAACAATTAAAAAAGCTCAACAAAATATGATTCTTGAATCAGGAAATGATGAAAGCAAAAGAGATATGGGAACTACCATAACTTCAGCAATAGTTTTTAAAGATAGAAAAAATATTGTAATTTTTAATATAGGTGATTCTAGAACATATTTATTTGATGGTCAATTACACCAAATAACTGTTGATCACAATTTAATGAATTATTATATTAAAAATGAAGGGATTTCTAGTTTTGAAGCAGCAAAAATGCCTGGAGCTGCAGCACTTACATCGGCTTTAGGCCCTTCTAAAAAAACAAATATTGAAGCTTTTAATATTGATGAAAACAATTCTCCTAATAAAAGGTTTTTACTTCTTACTTCTGATGGAATTCATGATTATATTGAAAAACCGCAAATTGAATTAATTATGGGACAAAATGTTGATATGTTAGAAAAAGCAAAAGTTTTAATTTCTGAAGCAATTAAAGGAAGATCTACAGATAATTTAACTGTTGTAATAGTGGAGGTTGATTAATTATGTCTTTTAATGTAAATTTACCTGAAAAATATGTAATTAAAAAAGAAATAGGATCTGGTGGAATGGCACGTGTTTTTCTTGCAGAAGATCGTGAATTAGGCAAATATGTGGCGGTTAAGGTTTTAAATTTAGATCCTTCAACACCAACTTCTAACCAACAAAGATTTAAAGAAGAAATGAGATTAGTTCAATATATAAAATCTCCTTATATCGTTAGATTTTATGAAGGTAAATATGACAAAAATATTAAATATTTATCTATGGAATATGTACAAGGAAAAATGTTGAAAGAAGTAATTGAAATGCAAGGTAGATTGCAACCAGATCGTGCTGTTGACTATGCAATCCAAATTGCAAAAGGATTTTCAGAAATTCATGCCCAAAACATTGTTCATAGAGATTTGAAAACTTCCAATGTAATGATTACAAATACAGGACAAGTTAAAATAATTGATTTTGGAATTGCAATAAGTGATGATTCATCTCGTTTTACACAAACTGGTAAAGTTATTGGTTCTGTTCATTATTTAGCTCCTGAATTAATTGATAAACAAGAAGCTTCTCCTCAATCAGATATTTATGCCCTTGGAATAATACTATATGAAATGTTGATTGGAAATCCTCCACATAGAGGGAAAACTCCAATTGAAACTGCTTTAAAACATAAAACAGAACCTATTCCTCAAGTTAATAAAATTTACCCAAATATACCTCAAGCTTTATCTAATATTGTTGTTAAAGCTACTGCTAAGAAAAAAGAATTACGTTATCAATCAATGAGACAATTAGAAGCTGATTTAGCAGATTGTTTATCACAAAAAAGAATGACTGAAAAACCAATTGTATTAGATGATAAACCAACAATTAAAAGATTTGGTTTATTTAGTAGAAGAAAATAAATATGTCAAATAAAAAATATGTTGTCAACATTGTTGAATTGCCAAATAAAGTTTTAAGGGAAAAATCAAAAGATGTACCATTACCTTTAAGTCAAGAAGATATTGAATTAGCTGAAAAAATGATTTATCATGTTGAAGATAGTGTTAAACCTAATTCTATTTTTAGACCAGCAGTAGGTGTAGCTGCAATTCAATATGGTATTCCTAAAAAAATGTTTTATATTTATATAAAAGATAGAAATGATCAAGTTCTATTTAGAGAATTATTAATAAATCCAAAAATAATTTCAAAATCAGAATCAAAAGTAGCTCTTAAATCAGGAGAAGGTTGTTTAAGTGTTGATGAAGATTATCCTAATCAAGATGGTTTTATAAAAAGATCTTCTAGAATAATTGTTGAAGGATATTCTTATTTTGAAAAAAAAATTGTTAGACACGATCAATCAAATTATGTTGCTATAGTTTTTCAACATGAATTAGATCATTTAGAAGGTAAATTATTTATTGATCATATTGATAAAAAAGATCCGTGAAAAAAACCAATTGATTTACATTTAATTTAAATTTTTATAAGTATTGTTTTGATAAATTTTCTAATTTTTTTATTTGCGGTTTAATATCATATGGAAGTTCATTTTGAGAATAGGCTCATAAAATTGTTAGATAATTTATTAAAATTTTGTGTTTTTTTAACAATTCATCTGAATAATCTTTATATTCTTCTAACAAAATATCTTCTTGTTCTTTTGAAAAATTATATGATTCAATTATATAAGCTAGTTCAAAATGTATATCTCCCATATGTGCATATTCTCAATCAATAAAATAAAGTTTTTCATCATTAGTTTTTATTATATTTTTAGATCATACATCACCATGAATAGGTGTATTTCTATTGATATTTTTAAGTATCATATTTATTTTTTTGAATAATCTTTCGATAATATCTATTTTGATATTTTTATCTTTTAAAATTTTTCTATATTCATTAATTCTTTGACGAATATTTGATTTTGGTAATTGAATTTTAGAATTATGTATTTTTTTAAAGATTTGAGCAATTTTTATTAAATCTGCATTAGTTGGATTATCTAAAGTTTTACCATCAATCCATTCTCATTCGATTGTTTCATTAGTATCTTCAATTAATTTAGGAACAAAATCAAATTCTTTTAATTCTTTATAATTGATTTTGTGATTAAATCCATTTTTTATTTTTTGTTGAAAAAAAGTATTGTTTTTTTTAAAAGAAATATTAGTATGACCATCATTAATTTTTTTCATAATAAACTTATTAAATTTTATATCAATTATAAAATTAGTAATATAATAATACCAATAGATTATTTTATTGGACGAATGTTATGAAAGACTATAAAGAAAATTTTAAAAATGCTATTAATTTTGCGACACACAAATTAAAAAATGAACCTCTTAAAATGATTTTGCTAGGAATAATGGGTTCAATTTATGTTGGAATTGCATATATGGTTTTTATTGTAATTTTAGGTTCTTGAACTGGTGTTATTCAACATGAAATTATTGATGATAATGGAATTTTAGTTCAAAAATTCGGAATTTCTATACCTGGAGTTGCTTTATTCACTGCTGCTGCATTATTTCCTGTAGGTATTATTTTGATTTTATTTTTAGGTGGTTCTTTATTTACTTCTGATAATTTAACGATGTTATCTTGAATTACAAGACAAAGGTATCATAATGGAGATTTAGTTTTATTTAGACATATTTTTGCTAAATGAATGTATACATTGATCGGAAATATTTTAGGTGGTTTAATAATTGGCGCAATTTGTAGAGGAGCTGATTTTTTTGCAAATGAAAACTACCAATTATTATTAGGTTATTTATGTGGTAAAAAAATATCAACTGCTTGATATTTCACAATAATATCTGGTTTTCTATGTAATATTTTAGTTGCTGGTTCTATTTGAGGTTCTTTAGCTGCAGCTCATTCAACAGCTAAAATATTATTAGTATTTTTCCCAATTTGATTATTTGCAGTTGCTGGATTCCAACACGTTGTTGCTAATAGCATTTTATTTTCAATGGGATTATTTTATATGATAAATGGTTCTGAACAAGACACTCTTTTATTAGCACTTAATTATGCAGTTAATGGTAGTGAATTTAAACATGCAGCAAATGCAACAATTCAAGATTTTAGAGAAATTAAATCTTGAATAAATACTGGTGATTTTATATTCCGTTTATCTATAATGAATCTTTTACCTGCAACTTTAGGTAATTGAATGTCAGGTTCTTTCTTCTTGCCATATACTTATTATTATTTATCAGGACATTATAAAGAAATGAGAAAACAACTTCATAATGTTGTTTAAAAAAAGTATTTGTTTTAATTTTTATTCAAATATAAAATTTAAATTCATTAAATCATTCAATATTTTGAGTATAATTAAATTTTAATTAAATAGAATTAAAGATTGTCATTGAGCAATCTTTATTAATATAAATTATATTTAATAAAAATCAATAAGGAGGATAAGTATTGTTTCAAGAATTAAAGAAAAAAATTGATTTTGAAATTAGTTCAATCCAATTTGTTAAAAGAGACGGAATTAAATATTTAGATATCGAAATACCAGAAACTGATT
>JAFWJI010000052.1 GCA_017511585.1 Mycoplasmataceae bacterium | reverse complement strand
TAAAACTCTTTTACCCATTCCTAATTTAGTAATTAATACAACATATGCTTTTACATCAAAAGATTCAATATCTATTACTGAAACAATTTTTTCATTATTATTTATTTCTACTAAATCACTAATAAATTGTCCTTGTTCTTTTCATTTAGCTTCTTCAATTTTATGAATATTTAAAATGGCATAATTTCCTAAAGAAGTAAAAATTAATAATTTGTTTAAATTATTGGTTTTATTAAAATAGATGATTTGATCATCTTTTTTAATTCCAAATGAATCAATTTGATTTGATTCATAAATTTTGTTTGAAAATCTTTTTATATATCCATCTCGAGATACGCTAATTCAACAATTTTCTTTTTTAATTAGTTGCTCTTGTTTAAAGCTAATATTTAATTCTTGTTCAACAATTTCTGTTTTTCTTGGAAGTGCATATTCTTTTTTAATTTCTTTAAACATTGCAATTAAATGTTTATCAAATTCTAAATTATCATTGATTAATAGTTGTAAGTATTCAATTTTAGTTTCTAATTCTTCTTTTTCATTGTAATAAATTGAAACATCAGTTTTATTTAATCTATACAATCTTAATTCAGCAATTGCAGTTGCTTGGATTAAAGAAAAATTTAAAATGTTTTGAAGATTATCAATAACTCCTTGTTTTCCATTTGAAGATTCTCTAATAACTTTTATTACTTGATCGGGCATTTGGCTAACTTTAATAAACCCTTTAACTATTTCTAATCTTTTTTGAGCTTTATCTAAATCAAATTTAATAGCTAAAGTTTTAACAGTTTTAATGTGTCTAATATAAGCATCTAATATTTCATTTAAATTTAATACTTTAGGTCTTAAATCAATTATTGAAACCATATTGTAGTTGTAATAAATTTTCATATCTGTTTTTTGCATAAGAAAATTTACAATTGTTTCAGGATTAGCATTTGGTTCAAGAATAATAGCAATCGAAATTCCGTTTCGATCTGATTCATCTCTTATTTCTTTGATTTCTGTTATTTGTGAATTTATTCTTAATTCATCAATTTCTCTTACTAATTTTGATTTAACAACTGAAAATGGAATTTCTACAATTCTAATAATAATATTTTTTTCAGTATGTTCAATTTTGTATTTACTACATAAAGTAATTTTTCCTTGACCTTTTTCAAAAGAATTTTCAATTCCTTTTATTCCATAAATAACTCCACCAGTTGGAAAATCTGGACCTTTAATATGTCTCATTAAAGATTTTAAAGATATTTCAGGAAATTTTATTTTAGCTATTATTGCATCTAATAATTCTGATAAATTATGAGGAGGAATTTCTGTTGCAAAACCAGAAGCAATCCCTTTAGCTCCATTTAATAATAAATTAGGAATATATGAAGGTAAAACAACAGGCTCTTTTTCTGTATCATCAAAATTTGGTGTAAAAGGTATAGTCTTTTTTTCTAAATCTTGTAGCATTAAAGAAGAAATTTTTGATAATTTAACTTCAGTATAACGCATTGCAGCAGCAGGATCATCATCAATTGAACCTTTATTACCATGCATTTCAACAAGTGGTTCACCCATTTTTCAATCTTGAGCCATTCTAACTAAAGCTTCATATATTGAACTATCTCCATGTGGATGGTATTTACCAATTACATCCCCGACAACTCTTGCTGATTTTTTATAAGATTTGTTGTATTGAAGATTTAAATCGTTCATAGAATATAAAATTCTTCTTTGAACAGGTTTTAAACCATCTCTAACATCAGGTAAAGCTCTTTGTTGGATAATGTATTTTGAATAACGAGCAAAGCGATCAGACATAATATTGTCTAATGATTGGTATTCAATTTTTTCTTCTAAAACTTCATCTTCTTTGAACATAAATTTTCTATTAAACTAAGATTTAATTTTTTCTGTATTTATAAATGTTTGAAATTTTTCATTTCATTATAAAAAAGGCAATAAAAGATAATACTGGAATTATTGAAAGAATTGCTCATATAAAAACTTTATTTCGCATCTCTTTTATTGAAAAAGATTTAAATAAAACTTTGATAAATAATAATATTGATACTACAAATTGGATAATAGTTAAAATTGCTATTAATATACCAAAAATTCAAAATAAAAACTTTTTAGTATTTTCTATTTCTTTATTTTTTAAAGTTGCTGCAATAATTAAAACTAAAATAGATGTTACAACCATTAAAATGTTTGCAAGAAATATATTAGATAATTTTAATATCCTATTATAAATTGGTATTAATGATTTAACTTCATCATCACTAAATTTATTTTCAATTAATTTTTCTTTAAATAAATTTACTTTTTTCTTTCTTCTACTTTTAAACATAATTTTTAAAATTTTAAATCAAATTATGAAAATTCAACAAAAATAATATTAATTATTTTTCAAATTCATAATTATCTTCTAAAGAAAATTCGACATTTTTATTAATTCATTCTTTTCTAGGCTCAACAGCATCACCCATTAGTGTTGAAACTCTTCTTTCAATAATTGCTTCATCTTCAATTGTTACTTTGATTAAAGTTCTAGTTTTTGGATTCATTGTTGTTTCTCATAATTGGTCTGAATTCATTTCACCCAATCCTTTATATCTTTGAATTTCTAAATTTTTATTATTTGTACTATTTATAAATTGTTTTAATTCTTTTTCTGATCAAAAGTAAATGTTTTCTTTTTTGTTATTTTTAGAATAACTTACTTTAAATAATGGAGGTTGAGCAATATATAACATACCAGCATTAATTAATGGTTTCATATATCTAAAGAAAAAAGTTAATAAAAGGATTTGAATATGAGCTCCATCAGTATCAGCATCTGTCATAATAATTATTTTGTGATATTTAGAATCTTTGACTTTAAAATCAGAACCAATTCCAGCATTAATACAATTAATGATTGTTGCTATTTCTTCATTTTTTAAAATATCAATTAAACGTGCTTTTTCTGTATTTAACACTTTACCTTTTAAAGGTAAAATTGCTTGGAATCTTCGATCTCTTCCTAATTTTGCAGAACCACCAGCTGAATCACCTTCAACTAAATACAATTCTCTTTCATGAGCTTTTGTAGATTGAGCAGGAGTTAATTTACCAGAAAGGATTTTTGTTTCTGACATTTTATCTTTTGCTTTTCTACTTTCATTTCTTGCTTTTCTAGCAGCTTCTCGAGCTTCTTTAGATTGTTTTGATTTTAAAAGTATTTTTTCTGAATTTTTCTTATTTTCATTTAATCAAAAATAAAAGTATTTTTGAAATATATCATCAACTACTTTTTTAACTTCAGGAGTTGATAATTTATCTTTTGTTTGACCAACAAATTCTAATAAAGCTTCAGGAACTTTTACAGAAATAATTGCTACTAAACCTTCTCTAATATCTGAACCTTCAAAATTAATGTCTTTAGATTTTAAAAATCCTTTTTCTCTAGCATAATCATTAACTGCTTTTGTTAGAGCTAATTTAAAAGAAGATTCATGAGAACCACCATCTCTTGTTTTAACATTATTTGCAAAAGAAATAATTGTTTCACTATATCCATCATTATATTGAAGACCAATTTCTACTTCAATACCTGTTTTTGGATCTTTTTGACTAGTATAAAATGTGTTAGAAATTGTAGTTTTATTTTGATTAACAAAACTAACAAATGATTTAATTCCTTCGGCATAAAAAAACTCTTCTTTTTGTTTTGTATTTTCATCAACAACTGTTATTTTTAAATTAGATAATAAAAAAGCAGCTTCTCTTAATCTTTCACAAATTACTTCATAAGATAATTTAGCATTTTTAAATATTGAATAATTTGGTCAAAATTGAACAATTGTTCCTCTTTTAGAACTTAATCCAATTTCTTTTGTTGGTTGGATAATATTATCTCCATTTTCAAATTTAGTTTCATATACTTTTTTATCTCGAAAAACAATAACATCTAAACGAGTACTTAAAGCATTAACAACTGAAGAACCAACTCCGTGTAATCCTCCAGAAGTTTTATAAGCTTCATTATTAAATTTTCCTCCAGCATGTAATTCGGTAAAAACAGTTTCAACTCCTGTTTTTCCATTTGCATGCTTATCAACAGGTATTCCTCTTCCATTATCTTCTACAACTACAGAACCATCTTGTTTTAATGTTATTTTAATATTTGTTGCATAACCAGCTAAAACTTCATCAACTGAATTATCAAAAATTTCTCAAACTAAATGATGTAATCCATTTACATCAGTAGAACCTATATACATTCCTGGTCTTTTTCGAACTGCTTCTAACCCTTTTAAAGTTACAATATTTTTTGCACTATAATTTGACATATTCTTTTATACTATACTAGATTTTAATACATTATAAAAATTATTACATATTTGATAAATTCATATATCAATAAAATTCAAAAAAAATAATTTATTTTTTTATATAATAAATTAATAAATTTTCATTGAAGAACTTTGTTTAGATAAGAAAATATAGAAAGGAATAGAATAAGTTTATCATGAGACAGACAACTATTGTTAAACATAAAGAAGTTGATAAAAAATGATATGTAATCGATGCTCAAGGTCAAGTTTTAGGTAGATTAGCTGCTTTTTGTGCTTCATATTTACGTGGTAAAAATAAACCTACTTTTACCCCAAATGTTGATATGGGAGATAACATAATAATAATTAATGCTGAAAAAGTTGTTCTTACAGCAAATAAAGAAAATGATAAAATCTACTACCACCACTCAGGTTATCCAGGAGGATTAAAAACAACAACTCCATCTCAATTAAGAGCAAAAAAACCAACTATGATTATTGAAAAAGCAATCAAAGGTATGATTCCACATACAAAATTAGGTAGAAAACAATTTAAAAATTTATATGTTTATGCTGGATCAGAACATAAACATGAAAGTCAAAAACCAGAAAAATTAGAGGTTAGATAATTATGGCAGATGTTAAATATCATGGATTAGGTAGAAGAAAATCTTCTTCAGCAAGAGTTGTAATTAAAAAAGGTAGTGGAAAATTTTTAATAAATAAAATTCCGGCAAAAGATTATTTAAAATCTGATATTTTAATCAAAGATGCTTTACAACCTTTTGAAATAGTTGAACAAGTAAATCAATGAGATATAACTGCTAATGTATCAGGTGGTGGATTAAGTGGTCAAGCAGGAGCCATTAGATTAGGTATTGCAAGATCTTTAATAAAAGTTAGTGAAGAATATAAACCAAAACTTAAAAAACAAAAAATGTTAACAAGAGATGTAAGAATTAAAGAACGTAAAAAACCTGGTTTAAGAAAAGCCAGAAGAGCACGTCAATTCTCAAAACGTTAATAAAAAACTATTTTTTTATTTTAAAATATGTTGTTGTATTATAAAATAATATAGCATCAACATTTTATTATGCGAGCGTAGCTCAGCTGGTTAGAGCACACGACTGATAATCGTGAGGTCGATGGTTCAAGTCCATTCGTTCGCACCATATATCTTGTAAAAGATAGTTGATATAAATTTATCTATCGAAATTTATCTATCAAAAATTGTTTATACATAAATTTTTGATCATTAGGTTGATGTTATAAAAGAGAAAACAAGAAAAAAAGAAATAATTTTCATTTTGTATAGGTTCTAATAAATAAAAGTTTTAGAACCAGTTATTCTATATAAATTACAAAAGTATTTATATAGGTCTTTAATTTAAGTATAATTTTTTATTTAAAAACCTCTATTTTATAGAGGTTTTTTCATTATTCAATTATTAATTTATTATCTTCTAAACATTCTAATTACTAGATATAGTAGATTAATAAAATCAACAAACAATTTAACACCAAATAAAAATGATATTCTTGTTATTTCTTTATTTGAGATATTAAAATTATAAATTGTTTGATCAGTTCGATAAATCATCTGCATATCAAATCCGATTCAAATAATAAATACAACTGAAGCTAATATTAAATAAATTGATTCAAGCATTCAACTATTTAACAATAAAATTAGTAATGATAAAATAATTAAACCAATAGAAGCAAATAAAGTAAAAGGCATTAATTTTGTAAAATCAATTAAATTAAAATATCCAATTATTCCCATTATTGCAAAAATACTAGCTGGTATCATCATGTAAATTAATAAATTTTTAAAAACATTAACTGTACCAGAAAATATTAATGCTGATGTTATAAACATTCCTTCATAAAAAGCAAATAAGCAATAGAGAATGATTGGAATAGTAATATTAATTTTTGGATTTTGTAATGTCATAAATAAAGAAACAATTAAAACAATGTTAATAATTCATGCTAAAAATCAATTAGTTCCAGAAAATCTTTGAACAAAATTTTGAAATGAAGCGATATTTGATGATAATCAAGCGACAAAAATTATCACCATTAAACCTAAAGACATTCAAAGAAGAGATTTTGTTAATAAATTTGATTTAACATTTGTTTTTTCTAATTTATATTTTTTAAAAAAACTATTTCTAACTTTTTCCATAAAAGCGACAACTTCCTTCTTGTTAATTTTTATATATTAAAATTTATAAAAATCAACATCTTCTCTTAATTTCATGAAAAATACAGCAATTGCTCCATAACCTGTATGGATTGAAATAACTGGTGGTATTTTTGATCTAATAATTTTTTTACTATATTCTATTTCATTAAGTGCTTCTTGTAATAATTTATCAGCATCTTCATTTTCAGTATCTAATAATAAAATTTGTTTATCTAATTTTTTAGTTACTTTTTTATATTGATCAACAACTGTATTTATAAATGTTTTGTTGAAAGTAACTCCTTTATGGAATTTTTCTAATTTCCCATTTTCTAATCCAATAACCGGGAATATTTTTAATAATTTAGCCAATTTAGCAGCAGAAGGTGCTAAACGACCTCCTCTAACTAAAGCGTTAATATCTTTTGGATATAATAAAACATTTACTTCAGAATAATCACGATTTTCAATAACATCTATTGCTTGTCTTACTGTTAATTTATTTTCTTTAACATCTTTTTCTAATTCCATTAAATCTCTAACAATAAATTGACAAACTAATTTTGATTTAACCACAAAAACATTTTTATATTGTTTAGCAATAACTTCTAAATTATTATATTGAGATGAAATTTCCATACTAATTGGATAAACAACAACAAAATCATTTTCTTTTGATAACTTTTCAATTAATGCTAAAGACTGACCAATTGGAGTACAAGATGTATGAGTTTTAGAATCTTTTTTATATACATCTAAAAAATTATCAATTGTTAAATCAATACCATCTCTATATTCTTTACCATCAATTGTTAAATATAATGGCAAATAGTGTCATCCTCTTTCTTTTGCTTGTTTTTCAGTTAAACCTGATGATGAATCTACAACTATTGCTAATTTCATAATGTAGAAAATTTTAACATATTTATTAGTTATATTTTCCTAAAGCTTATCAATGTATTCCTTTTTGAAAATGCCAATATATGGTAAATTTCTTAATTTTTCATTAATATCTAAACCAAAACCAACTAAAAACTCATCTGGAACTTCAAAACCATAGATATCTGGTTTAATATCAACACTTCTTCTAGATGGTTTATCTAGTAAAGTCATTATCTTAAATGATTTTGGTTTTCTTTCTAATAAATTAATTTTTACTTTATTTAGTGTTTTACCACTATCAATAATATCTTCAATTATTAAAACATCTTTATTTTCAATATTTGAATTTAAATCCATAATTATTTTAATATTACCGCTTGATTTAGTATCGCCATTATATGAAGAAACAACCATAAAATCAATTGCATGTTCAATTTCAACATCTTTTATTAG
>JAFWJI010000051.1 GCA_017511585.1 Mycoplasmataceae bacterium | reverse complement strand
AGAATCTGGGCTAAACAATATTCATTTAAACATTTCTAATATACTATTTGATGCTCTAGTAGTAGAATACATTAAATTTAATGGACGATATCAATTGTAATTTTTAGTAATTTCTTCTTCTAATAATTCTGTTTGTTTATAAGTAGCAATTTTGAATCCTAATCTTTCTATTTCTTCTTTATTATTTAATATAAATCCAGATGATAAATAAATCATAGAACCTTCTGGTCCATTTTTAATTCTGTTTCAAGCTTGAGAATTAGCTTCTGCAGTTTGAACAACATTATTTTCATATGAACCATTAGTTAGTTTATTTTTAATTTCTGTTTGTTGTTCTTTAGTCAATTCTGTTTTTCAATATGTTGATTCTTCATATTTAATTTTAGAATCTTTTAAAAATGCATCAGCAGTTCCTGACACTTCTGAACCACCATTTCTTGCAAAAGGAATTATTTCAGTTTTATTATCTATTCCCATTAAATCACCAAAAGTTATTTTTTTTACACCACTAAATGAAGCATAAATTTTTGCTAGACTTTCTTCATTAATATCAACAATTTGGTTTTGATCTAAATTTTTAGGAGGTCTATAAATTATTCCTATTCCATCTCAAGCTATGGTTACAGTTTTTATTTTTTTCTCTTTTCACAATTCTTTTTTCTTATCTTTGCTTGGGTCCGCTGTATACATACCTGGATTTTTTGAAGCCATACCAACTTCTTTTGTATCCTCAATAACAGAATTAATTCCTACACCAGAACCACCTGCAGAAGTTACAATATCAATACCTTCATAAACATTAGAAAAAGCATTTACCAAAGGTAAAACAGCTGTAGATCCTCCAATACTTATTGTTTGAACTTTTACTAAGACTCCGCTAAAACAAGAAATTGTTACAATAAAACTTGAAATTCCTAAAAAAGAAGGGATTGCAAACTTCATTATTTTTAATACTTTCTTTTTCATAAGTTGCAATAATTCTAACATTTTTTTATTTTTTTTAAAATAAATTTAACAGATTTTTTTCTAATTCAATTTCTATTTTTAAACCTAAATTGTTTTTCGTAAACTTTATCATTAATAGCCATATAAACTAAACCTACTTTTTTGTTTTCTATAGCAAAAGGACCGGCATTACCAGTAAATGAAACACAATAATCAACATTAAAGAATTTTTTTCCTGCTAAAGCCATTGCTAATGCTGTTTCTTTATTAACTACTCCATTTGATACATCGATTCCTAATTTTTCTTTAATTTCATTTGAATAAACAACCATTGATCCTTTAAAAAAACTACTTGCACCTGGTTTTTTAACTATTTCTGAAGCAAATAATCCACCAGTAAAAGATTCAATAGAAGCCAAAGTTTTTTTCATAATAAATAACATTTTATACTAATTAATGAAATTACTAATTATTATTCTATAATAAATGCATATGATAAGAAGAAAAGGTTTAATTACATCTGAATCTGTGGGTAAGGGTCACCCAGATAAAATTTGTGATCAAATATCAGATAAAATTTTAGATGCGGTTTTAAAAGAAGATCCAAATGCTAGAGTTGCAATTGAAACAATGGCAACAAATAGATTAATTATTATTGGAGGAGAACTAACAACTACTACTTATGTTGATGTAGTTAAATTAGCTTGAGAAGTTATTTTAGAATTGGGATATAATGAAAACGATTTTTCAATTCTTTCAAATGTTCATTCACAATCTCCAGATATAAACCAAGCAGTTGATAAAGAAGATGATGATATCGGAGCAGGAGATCAAGGTATTGTTTTTGGATTTGCAACAGATGAAACCAAAAACTACATGCCTTTACCAATTACAATTGCACATGAATTGGTTAAAAAATGCGAACAATTAAGAAAACAAGATTCTGATATTAAATCTGATATGAAATCTCAAGTTACAATTGATTACAATGATGAAAATGAAATAAAACTTCATACAGTATTAATTTCAATTCAACATAAAGAAGGGATTGATTCTAAAGAATTTGAGAAAAAAATTATTGATAAAGTTATAAAACCTACAATTAATATGTTTTTCCCAAATATAAACTATGATTTTAGAATATTTGTAAATCCATCAGGGAAATTTACAATTGGTGGTCCGATCGGAGATACTGGATTAACAGGAAGAAAAATTATTGTTGATACTTATGGTGGTGCTTCAAAACATGGTGGTGGAGCTTTTAGTGGAAAAGATTATACTAAAGTAGATCGTTCTGCGGCTTATGCAGCAAGATGGGTTGCAAAAAATTTAGTTGCAGCAAAAATTGCAAAAGAAGTTGAAATTCAAATTTCATATGGTATTGGTTTAACAAAACCTATTTCTATTAATGTAGAAACATTTGGAACTTCAAATTTATCTGAACAACAAATAATTGAAATTATAGAAAAAAATTTTGATTTAAGTCCTAAAGGAATTATTGAATCTTTAGAACTTAAAAAACCAATTTATTATCAAACATCTTTTTATGGACATTTTGGTAGAGAAGATATTGATTTGCCTTGAGAACAATTAAATAAAGTTGAAGATATTAAAAAAAGTATTAAATAGAAAAAAAATGTTTTGTTTTTTCTATATCCTTTTCGCTTATTAAATCATATTTTTGATTTACTATTATTCTTTCAATATCTATAATTTTTATTTTTGATTTTTGGTCAAATATCGATTTTGTATCTTTGAAATTAATTAATTTAAATTCAATTTGTCGATTAATTGAAAATCTAATTAAACCAGAATATCAATAATCATCAATTAATATTTGAAAAAAATAATTACCAAAATGTGGTTTAACACATTCTTGAGTTCAAATAATTGTTTGATTTTTTATTTCAATATCAAAGGTTAATGGATTTACTAATAATTGATTTATTAGATTGTATTCTCCAAATTCATGCATTTGTTTAATCGATGAAGAAGAAACTTTTTGATTTTGAAATTTAAAAATATCTATTATGTCAACTTCTCTTTGTGAAATTGTTTTGATATCAGAAGCTAAAAATTTTTTATTATATCCAAATCTAAAATCTGAACCAACAATATAATGTTTTACATTAAAATTTAAATCCAAATATTTTATAAATTCATTTCCTTCAATTTTTTTAAATTCAAAATCAAAATTAGCTAGAATCACAAAATCAAAACCTATATAAAATAAATTTTCTAATCTATTTTCAACTGTTTGGAGTTGATTTTTTTCATCTTT
>JAFWJI010000050.1 GCA_017511585.1 Mycoplasmataceae bacterium | reverse complement strand
TGATGATGATTGGACAGGACACAGAATTCAATTTTAATTTGAAAATTTTTTTCTTTCTATTTTTTTTAAAAATTGAGGGTGGGACACGATCTCACTAATTTTTAATATTTTTTTACTTATTTTTCCTTTAATTTTATATACTATGAAGTACAATCTATTATTATAGATATTAAACTTTATGGTTGTTTTATTTATGGTTTTAAGAGATGATACTATTAATCAGACCATGTTGGTACCTATGGACTTGAGGAAATTGATTCCAAAAGACCATCCGTGTTATTTTATTAAAAATGTGGTTGATCAAATTGATTGTTCTGAAGCGAATCGTGAGTTTGCGGATAGTCCTGGTGAATTTGCTTATCCTCGTGAATTGTTGCTTAGGCTTGTTTTGATGAGTGTTTTTGATGGAGGATTATCTTCTAGGGAGATTGAGCGAAGAACTCAGACAGACATTGGTTATATGTATTTAGCAGGCATGCAACATCCTAGTTATCGTACAATTTTAAGATTTAAACGTGATTATTCTGATTTAATTGATGATGCTTTTAAAACAACTATAAAAATTGCAACAGAAGAAGATTTGGTTAAAATTCATCATGTGAGTTTAGATGGGACTAAAATTAAAGCAAAAACATCTATGAATAAATTAACAAATGAACAACAATTAAAAATAATGAAACAACATCTTGAAGAAAGTATTAAATTAGATGAAGAAGAAGATGAAGAATTGGGTGAAGAATCTGGAAATAGTGTTCCTGAAACACTAACTGATAAAGAAAAATTCAAAGAAGTCTTTGAAAAAGTAAATGAATCTTCACAAGATGATAGAAACAAAGATAAATTAAGATCTTCAAGTAAAAACCTTTTAAAACAAGCAGAAGAAAAACCTGAAAAAATTCTAGAAAAGGTCGTAACACTTGAAGAAAAACTTAAAATATCTGGAAAAGACGTAATTAGTATAAATGACCCTGATGCACGGTTTATGAAGAATAAAAAAGGAAAATGGGAGTACGATTACAACGGACAGATTGCAGTAGACGAACACAAAGGAATAATCCTTGCATCATACATTACCAACAATCCCACAGACCATTATGAATTAATTCCATTAATGGAACAAGTAAAATCAAATTTAAGCAAAATAGGCTATGAAATACCAGTTAATTTACAAGTAAGTGCCGATAACGGATATTCCACAGATATGAACACCGAATATCTTGAACAAGAAGAACTTGATGGCTATATATCCTCACGAAAACTCTCAAGACAAGAAAAAAAATGTAATTTAACCGAAAACCCATTTTCTAAAGATAATTTCAATTATAATGCAGAAATAGGAACCTATTTCTGCCCATTAGGACAACCACTATACAGACGAAGAGAATACGAATATAAAAACAAACCAAGAATCACATATTGGACAAAAGAATGCAAAAACTGCCCCGTACAAGAATACTGCGCAAAAAGCCAAAGATACAGAACAATTGAAGACTATGGAAATCCCTCAAAAATCAGAATGCAACGAAAAATGGAAACAAAAGAAGCACAAGAAATCTACAAAATACGCTCAAAAACAGCAGAACTACCATTTGCAAACATAAAACAAAACATGCATCTAACAGAATTCACTACAACAGGATTGAAACAAGTAAATACAGAATTCAAATTATACACAATTGGACACCACTTAAAAAGAATATTCAACGAAATAAACAATAAAAACAACTAAAAACTAAATTGTTGCTAAAAAATTTTAAAAATGGAAAAAATCTATAAAAAATTAAAAAATTTCATGTCCCATCCTGTCTAGTGTTCAGTAGAATTCTATTTTAGGATCTCTTTTTTGTTTGAATTCATGTATTTTACATATTCTAGTTCAATACATGTAGATGGGTTAGGTGAAAATAATAAAAGTATCCATTAAAGTCCAGTATTTTACATTTATGATTAATTATTCTATATAGTTTCTACATATTTGACTGTTTATTTTATTGGAAATACAATAATTATGGTGTCTTCCACATGATGCATATGGCATGAAAATTGTGTGCGAAATTAATGATGTTTAGGGGCCTGAATTTTTTTGGTTAAAATTCGGCTTAATTCATTTTATGAGTTCGTCCAATAATTCAATTTTTTGATTGAATTTAAATAAAAAGATTTTGCTCTTAGATTGAGATTAGTGGAGTTTCAGGAGTTATTTTACACTTGAAATTGCACTTTATTACTTTTTTTAGAATTTTGGTTTATTTTTGTAGTTATTTTGCTTAATTTGGAGCTTGTTTATTTTGTGTTTTTTGTTTGGATGTGTGTTTTTATTTGTTTGTTTTTTTGTTTAAATGAGTGTTGCGTTTAGTTTTTCGTGTATTTTTTGTATGTTATGTGCTATTGAGCGTATTGTTAGTTCTTTTTCTGCATTTTTCATGCCTGTTCTGTTTAATTTTTGGAAATTACGTGCATTTCTTAGCAGTCCGAAGTGTGCTTCGTTTAGATTTGCTCTTTTTTTGTAGTAGATTTTTCCTTCAGGAGATTTGAAATCTGCTTTCATTTTCCATCTTAAATCATTGACAGGTTCGAAAATTTCTTTTACTCTGCTTTGGGTGCATTGATTTTTAACAGGGCAAGTTTTACATTTGTTTGTTGAGTATACTCTCATCCATTCGCCGTTTAGTTTTCTATCGTTTTTGTAATGTAGGTGTTCGCCAATTGGGCAGATGAATGAGTCTGTTTTCCATTCATAAATGAAATTTGCTTTAGCGTATTGTTTTTCTTTATTTTTAGGTTTGGATTTGCTGCTTTCTGCTCGATCAGGTATCAATAATCTTATGTTGTTTTCATAAGCATATTTTATTACATTATCGTTCATATATCCGTTGTCTGCGACTAATACTTTAGGATTGATTCCCATTTGTATTTTTATTTTGTGTAACATTTCAAATAGTTCATGAGCGTCCGTAGCATTCTGTGTTAGGTATTGGCCTACAACCATTCCATTTTTACTGTCCACTGCAACTTGATAATTATAATTCAAACCCATATTTCCTTTTTTATCCATCATCCACCTAGATTCTGGGTCTGTTAAACTAATAGTATGTTTTCCATCATAATTTGCTTTTAAAACATCCAATAAATCAAGAACATAACACATATTCTCCATACTAATTAAAGCAGTTTTAAGAAGAATTAAAGCATTTTTATTCAAATTATCATTTATTTCACTTATTAAACTAATTATTTCATCATGTTTTTTATTTTCATTGTAATATTGGTGGATTTTATACCAAATACTGTTTTTACACCAGTTTCCACCATAATCAAAAATCAAATTTTGTAAAAATTCAATTTCTTCAATTTTGATCAAATGAAAATTATTAGAATGTGCTTTTACAATGCTGCCGTCAACTGCAACGCACTCACCATCAATTAAACCTAAATTAATCCCCAAAATTACAGTATAATGAAAAAATGCATTGATTAACAAAGTATTTTCTTGTAAAAACAAATGAATAATGGACTTCTTAGGTTTCTTATCATTCAAGATATAATTAACTGATTCATCATTATTATTTATCCAATCAGCCAATCTTCTACAACTAAATCGATTATTATAAACTCCATAAACAACAAAACCTAATAATTCATCCAAATAATACTCTTTAGGCCTTCCCTGATTCTTAAAATCATCTTTAAATAGTAATGGAAAATCACGTTTAAAATTACTTACTAACTTTTTAACTGTAAAAACAATGTTATTTTTATTCAAATTCTGTCCAGAAAATGCATAAGTAAAAATAGCCTGTTCACAAGTAGTATTATTATAAACTAAAGTCATAAATATCAAAACACCTAAACTTTTTGACAAAACCAAAACATTTAAGTGTCACAAAATACATAAAAATAAATTGTGAGAGGGTTTTTGGTTTTGTAGCTCTAAATAACTATTTATCTTCTCACATATTTATAATTAACTACTTTTTAGAAATTAATATCCAAAATGAGCAAATTTACAATGAAAAAATTAATAAAAAAATAAAAAATTAGAAAAAATTATTTATTGGACAGACTCCTAATTAATTAAATTTTGTTGGTAATGTTTAAGTGTATTCTATGTTTCCAATATTATTCTTTATTTTTAAAAATTTCTTTTATAAAAATTGCTCTACTTTTGTAAAATTGCTTTAACTTTATAATATTGTATTCATTTAAAACAAAAACCTTATAAAATTCGTAATTTAACATAATATTAAATTAAATTTTTTAAAATATAAAATAAAGGTTTTAAAAATGAGAGATTATTCTATTGAAGAGGCAATTGAAATAATTAATTCAT
>JAFWJI010000049.1 GCA_017511585.1 Mycoplasmataceae bacterium | reverse complement strand
TGAAGTTCCAGGAACATTAAAAAATTGTTCAATAATAATATTTCCTGATAAAAGAATAATAAATGAAGGAACCATATAAGCAATCAAAGGAATAGAAATATTTCTTATAATATGTTTTCAAAATATTTCTTGTTGAGTTAAACCTTTTGCTTTTGCAATCAAAATATGATTTGAAGTTAAAATCGAAACCATTTGATTACGAACTAAAATTGTATATCCGGCTAAAGAACCTAATGTAACAGTTATAATTGGTAACACTAAAGACTTAGCTGTCATAGCTCATCCTTGAACATCAGGATAAACAAATTCACTAATAATTACACCATTTGTTGAATTTGCAATCAATAATATAATTGGTGCTATTACAAAAGATGGTAAACCAATAAAAATAACAACAAATAAATTAATTAAATTATCAATTCATTTTCCTCTATTATATCCAGCAATAATACCTAAAACAACACCTAATAAAGCTGAAATAATAAATGCTGGAATTGTTATTAATAATGTTCAAACTAATGGTTTAAAAAATAAATCCGGAATATATGTATAACCATTATTATTTGAATAAATTTTTCCAAAATTACCACTAAAAAAATCTTTTAAATATAGACCGTATCTAACAATAACTGGTTTATTAAACCCATTTGCTTCTTTTCAAGATTCATAATTATTAGGATCACCGGTATAAGGAGTATCAGCAAATGAAGCGGTTAGTAAATAAATGATAGTTAATAAAATAAATAAACTAATTATTGCTAATAAAAATCTTTTTAAAATATATCTAAACATAACTAACCTACTTAATCTACCTCATATTTAAAATCAGAATAAAGTTGTATTCCGTATTTTGAAAGCGGAATAATATATTCGCTTAAAAATAATGTGTAATTAACATTAGTTAATTTATCAACTGAAGATTCTGTATCAATAGATACTCCTTTAATACTATTAAATTCTTTTATTAAATCAACTCAACCTTGTGCTTTTTGATCAGGAGTAGTTCCATTTTTTTCTCATGAAGCATCTGCTTCAAAAGCTTTTAAAATAGCCGGTAATACATTAATAGGATTAATTTCATTTTGATGTTCTGGATTAGTAAAAAAATCATTAATCGAATTCATTTGTTTGTTATTTAATAAATCTCAATTTTCAACTAAAAAACCTTCTCATACATTATTGTTTTCTGCTTTTATTAAATTATCAAAATTATCTCTTATATATTTTGATAATTCGGTAAATTTAGGGAAATTTGCTTGAAGTGTGTTTAATGTCTCTTTAGAAACTCTATCATTAAATAATTGCTCTTTATCACTATTTGGATTTTTAGAAAATATACCAACTGCATTGATTAAATTTATTCCACCACCATCTGAAAAAAATGCAGCAATATAAGAACCAATACCTTCATAATCATAACTTCATAAATTAGCATTAAAAGCTCCGCTACGTTGATTGATTTCTTGTAACATTTGTTCTCTTGAAGTAGGTTCAACAAAATTTGCTTTAATTCTTGGATCTAATTTATTAATAACATTATTAACAATATATTTTGTTGTTGAAGATTTAGTTTCATCTTGATCAGCAAATGGATAAGCAATATTAAATTCAATTTTTTCATTATTATTTAAATTATGTCTTTCATAAAAACTATCTAAAAGTTTTTTCATAGATGCTTGAATCATTTTAAATTTAGGAGATTGCATTTTAAATCGTTGAATATTTTCAATTTCTTGGCCAATTTCTTGTTCGATTTCTTGTTCAGTCATTATTGATAATTTTTTCATATCTTTTAATGTAACAGTTTGTAAATCACCATATTGATCATAAAACTGTAAATCATTAACTCCTAATTCATTAAAACTATGAGGTGATAAAGAATTAGGATCAAATGAAGAAAATTTAGCATCTTGAGCTGCTCCACTTAACCAAACATCTCTTATCCCCTTAAAAGCTTGTTCAATAAATTGATTTCAATTAATTGAAGCTTGAATTAATAATCTAAATGCAAATCCATAACCAGCAAAAAAACTATTTGCAATAACAGCTTGACCATTTTTTAATTCATCTTTAGAATAACCATAAACTAATTTTGAATAATTGTCATTAAAAGTGTAATTAGAATTATTTATTGGATTAGCTTGTCACACCATTCTTGATGTTAATGAAGAAACATTAACTTTTTTAGTTGGTTGTAACCCATTTTTTTCTGAATTTTGAATTAAAACATTTGTATCCGTTGAATCACCATATAATTTTTGTTTTTGTTCTGCTGAAATTTGAGAATAATCTACTTGACTTAATGTTCCATTTAAAAATGAATTAAATGATTGATTTACAAATGTTGAAGTATCAATAGCACCAGCATATTCAACAATTACTCTATTAATTGTTTTATATTTATATTCTTTATTATTAACAGTTTGACTTTGAACATTTTCAACTGAATCTACTCATTTTTTATTTGCATGATGTTTATTGTATTCAAAAATTTCTCTACCAGCAGAAGCTGAAACTGGGATGTAGTAAGAAGCAAACAAAGTTTTTTCTCTTGTTTGTCCATAAGTATATATTCCGTAATCTCTAGCTTCTCCAGTTATTTTTAAATTACTATTTATTTCATTAATTGAATTATTTTGATTCATTTCATCAATATATTCACTTGGTGCTAAAGAAAAAGTTAAAGAATTAGATAAATACTTTTTAATAATATCTAAAACTGAAAATGATGTATCTTGATTAACTGAATTATCTTTATTGAAAATATTAAAATTAAAAATAAAAGCATCAACCTCTTGAGGTTGTCCATTTTCTTTTGTGTTAATATTTACTTTTTCAATAGCTGTTTCTTTTTTATACATTTTATTTTTATCAATACCAAAAAAATCAAATAGATATTCATTAGGAAACTTTTGTGTTTCACCAAAAATTTTGGTTGTAGCAGTTTTTTCTATAAAATACTTATCTAATTCAGCACTACCACCATGACTACGTCTATATTCTTTATCAAATAATTGAGTTCTTTTTAATGAATAAAACATATCTTCTGCTTTAACATTGTATTTTGATTTATTTCCATTACTATATACTCATTTTGTAGGTTCTTCTTCTTTGCCTTTTTCATTAAAATCTGTAAATGTTATTCCCATTGATTTCATTACATATTTTTTACCTTTATGCTTAGAAATATCTAAATTTGGATCATTTAAATCTGGTTTTGAATCTAAAAAACCTTCTTTAATAATTTCTCCAAAAACCTTAGTATTATTGATTGATCTTGGATTATTTGAATCTTTAGTAACAACAAAGTCTCGATCATTATGAGAAGGTTTTACTTCTGCATCGTCGCTATTAAAAATTAATTGAAAACTTTGGTTATCATCATATTGTCCATTTTCAATTTGTTCTTTAGAAAGAGAAGCATCAACAAAATTTAAAACAATTGCTTTTGCTGTTGAAAATTTAAAAGATTCATAAGAAGGAGAAATTACCTTTTGATTTTCTTGATCATATACAAATTTTCCTTCGGTTTCTAAATGAAGAATTTCATTAACAACTAATAAACTTAATCTATTTGTTGAAAGAGGCGAACCATAAGTAGCTGAATAATCATAATTGTATCCTTGATTATTTAAATTTTCATTTACTCTTAATGTAAATATTCCTTTTTTAGAAATTCTTTCAATATTTGATGAACCAAAATATAAACCAAAAGAAAGGGATAATAAAGATGCAGGTACTAATATTGATGAACTAATTATTAAAGTTTTTTTAAAAATTGGTTTCATAATAAATTCTCCTTCCTTTTTTAAACATATCCATTAAATGCCTTTTTTGTTATTAATGGCATAACGATTTTTATTGAAAAAAATATAATTACTAAATTAAATCAAATTTTGATAAACGAAGTAGCAAGAGAGGCGATGCTTGAAGTTATAAAATCTATTTTCAATGTCTTTGCATCTGCGAAAGCTATTATTGGAATGTTGATGTATTCTGTTAAAACAACAAAAACAACAATTGCTACATAATTTAAAAATCCTTCTTCTTTCATCCTATTTTTAAAAAATATCAAAGAACAGATACATGTAATTATACCAAGAACAATAATTCCTATGAAGATAAACTTATTTGACATAAATCTTAATATACCTTTATCTTCAAAAGTTTCATTAATAACATTTTGTGGAATGATAGTAAAAAAAGAAATCAAAATAATTAATATTAAAAACAAAATAGAGATACTACTATATAAACCAAAATTTAATTGATATTTTTGTGTTTTTGAATTTTCTAATTGATTTATTTTATTATCTATTGTTGACATTTTTTTCTCAATATTATTTGCTCTATTAACATTATTTTTTGATGTTTCTAATTGAAATTTATATGATAAAAACAACTTCTTTATATTTAGTTTTTTTAAAATATTTTCATTTGAATAAATTTTATAAAAATAATTAAAACCAAAAGATACTAGCCCTGGTAACATACCAGATATTCCTAATGCCACAGAATATAAAGGGTAATAAAATGCAGGCATAAATACAAAAGAAATTACATCTGTTGAAAAACCAATAACAAATCCAATTACAGGACCAAAAATATATCCAATTATTTTAATTGGTAAGCCGGCTAATGATAATTTTATTGAAGGAAAAGAGCTAATAGCTGCAAAACGGGTTCCGATGATAACAAAAGAGATTGACATTGCTATTAATATTGATATAAATGCAATTCTTTTCGAATCTCACTTGTTCATTTACTAACCTCTTGTCTTATTTTTTCAAAGAAAATAACAAAAAAATAATTATAAACTAAAAATTTGTATTTTATATTATTAAATATAAAAACAAAACAATGCTTAAAAATATAATAAAACTACAATTATTTTTAATCAACTAATTTTTATTGACTAAATATCTTCTGGTGTATTTAATTTTGAATTATACATATTTGCATAAAATCCATTTTGTTCTAATAATTCAAAATGATTTCCTTTTTCTAGAATTTGCCCATCTTTTAAAACAATAATAACATCAGCATGTTTAATAGTTGAAAGTCTATGAGCAATCATAAAAGTTGTTTTACCTTGAGAAAGTTTGATCATTCCAGTTTGAATATCTTTTTCAGTTTTAGTATCGATTGATGAAGTTGCTTCATCTAAAATTAAAATTGATGATTGTCTTAAAAATGCTCTAGTTATTGCAAGTAATTGTCTTTGACCTTGAGAAATTTCATCAGCATTATTTTTTAAAACTGTATCATAACCTTTTTCAAGAGACATAATGAATGAATGAGCATTAGCTTTTTTGGCAGCTTCTTCAATTTCTTCATTAGTTGCTTCTGGATTTGCATATCTCATATTTTCATAAATAGTATCTTCAAAAATAAAGGTATCTTGTAAAACAATTGAAACTTCATTTCTTAAAGAATGTTTTGTAATATTTTTAATTGAAATCCCATCAATAAGAATGTCACTATTTTCATTTGTTACATCATAAAATTTTGTTAATAAATTAATAATAGTTGTTTTACCACTACCAGTAGGTCCAACAATTCCTACTACTTGACCTTGTTTTATTGATAAACTAAT
>JAFWJI010000048.1 GCA_017511585.1 Mycoplasmataceae bacterium | reverse complement strand
CTACTAATAGATGAACAAATAATTAAATTGCTTGCTAAATCGTTTGAAACCAAAAGAGAAACAAGAAGGTAATATAAAAGGTTATACTTTTAAATACAGTAATCATACTTCTAATCTTTATAGAGCTAAAATTTATCCAATTTGTCAAGTTAGAATTTTATAACAATCAACAAAAAACCTTAAAAGAATTAGGTTATTCTGGCGAAGGATTTAAAATAGATTTAGCAATTGCAACAGAAGAAAAACTAAAATAAAAAACAAAAAACCGAACTAGCAATGTTTTTGTGTTTGGTTTTTTGTTTTTTAAGCTTAAATTTAATTTTGTATAATATTATAATAAAACAAATTGATAAAGATTGACATAGGAAGAAGAGTGAAAAATGCCTTATATTGTAAAGAAAGTAGAAATCGATACTATTAAATTAGATAATACAAAAACTTTAGTTCTAGGTGATAAAGAAAAAAAACCATATGATGATGAAGAAATCAATGTTGAGCTAGATGAAATTTCTTATAAACAAATTTTAGAATTTCAAAAAAAAATAGGATATGGCAATAAAAAAATCAAACAATTAATCAAAATAAACGAACAAAATAAAGAAATGGTTTACAAACATATTGACAATATCCAAGAATTTTATGCAATATTATGAGAAAGAACAATCATTGAATTAATGTTTATATCTCAATATTATTCTTCTTTAATTTCTGAACATAAATCATTTGAACAAATTTTAAGAGGTGTTAATCAATTTGAATTTTGATTTAATAACAATGTTAAATATAACATGTTAATTAAAATAAGAAACTTTTATTTTAAAATAGCTGAAATTTGTGCAAATAAAACAACTTTAAATATTTATGAAACAGATGTAGAACAAAGAGTGAAATTAATTTTACAAGATATTGAAAAAAATCATTTGGTTCAAATTAAAGAATTTTTACATTCAAAATGAGATGAGAGTTTTGAAAAACACAAAGAATGATTAAAAACTAGAACTGAAAAAAGAAAAACAATATTGTTTGATTAAAAATTTAAAGGTAATTTAATAATGGTATCTAAAATTGATGAGAAAAAAGCAATAGTTTTTGGTTTAACAAACCAATTAGATCTTGCAAAGTTAGTAGCAAATTCATTAAGAATAAAATTAACAGAAATTGATACAACTATATTTTCTGATAAGGAAATACTAGTTAAATCTTCAAAAACTGTTAGAAATAAAATAGCATATATAATTTGTAGTTTAGATTCACATAATGCTTTAATGGAATTATTGTTATTTGTTGATTCATTAAAAAGAGCTTCAGTATCTAGAGTAATTGTTATATCTACATATATGTGTTATTCTCGTCAAGATAGAAAAACATCACAAAGAGAATCGATTGGTGCAAAATTAATTGCTAAATTATTAGAAACAGCTGGTGTTGATAAATTAATTTCTTTTGATTTACATAATCCTTCAATCCAAGGGTTTTATGATATACCTGTTGATGATTTAAGATGAATTTATCAATTAACAAATTCTTTATATAAAGAAGAGAAAAAAATGAAATTTACAATAGTTTCTCCTGATCATGGTGGTGCTGTTAGAGCTAGGAGATTTGCAGAGTTAATAACTAAAGATATTAAAATTGCCATAATTGATAAAAGAAGAACTCAACCTAATGTTTCTGAAATTGTTGGTTTATTAGGAGAAGTTAAAAATAAAAACTGTATCATAATCGATGACATTATTGATACTGGTGGAACGATTTTAAAAGCTGCAAAGTATTTAAAAGAAAGTGGTGCTAATAATATTTATTTAGCTGCAACTCATGGTTTGTTTTCAAAAGGTTTTGAAATGTTTGAAAATAGTGATTATATTGATAAAGTTTTTATTTCTGATTCAATACCTAAGGTTAATAAAATAAATTCAGAAAAGTTAAAAATAATTTCTCTTGAATCAATGATTTCTAAAATAATAGAACTTGATTTTCATTCTAAATCAATATCAGAACTTTATACATTAAAAAAATAGAAAATATGTTTTTGTGAGAAAAAAAAGTTTTTGATTATGTCAATAATGAACAAATTTTTCAAAAAATAAAATTATATGTAGATTTAGTTCTTGAACAAAACAAAAACTTTAATTTAACTGGTTTTGATGAAGAAAAAATATGGATCGATGGTATTTATCAATCAATTGTTTTATTAGATAAATTTATTGATTATAAAAACAAAAATAAAATTCATTTATTAGATATTGGAGCTGGAGCTGGTTTTCCATCAATTCCATTTTTTATTTTTTCTAATAATAAAATAGCTAATTTAACTATTTATGAACCAATTAAAAAAAGATGTATTTTTTTAAATTTAGTTAAAGAGAAATTAAATTTAGAAAACTTAAATATAGTCAATAAAAGAATAGAAGATTCATCATCTGAAAATGAATTTGATTATATAGTTGCAAGAGCAGTTATGCCATTAAATATGTTGATTGAAGTTTCATATAGATGTGGAAAAAATAATTCTAATTATATTTTTTTAAAATCTAAAGATGTTTTTAAAGAAATAGAAAATTCTCAATGGATTATTAAGCAATTTTTGATTGATGATTTAATGATAACAAATGTTGAATTAGAAGATGATAGAGAACATAACATTGTAACTTATTCTAAAAAAAATCAAATACCTAAAAATTTTCCAAGAAAATGATCTGAAATTAAAAAAGGAAAAAATTAAAATGAATAAAATTAGAATTTTATTATTATCAGATACACACGGAAATGTTGAAGCAATTGATAAGATCATTAAAAATGTAAAACACGATTATTCTATTATTACTGGCGATTTTGTTTGTGATGATTCAATAATCAATAAAAATTTTACACATGCAGTAAGAGGGAATAATGATTTTTATTCTTCATATCCTGATTATTTAGATTTTGAAATATCAGGTATTAAATTCCATATTGAACATGGACATTTATCAGGAACTTATTCTCAATTAGATGATTATGATTTTATGCATAAAAAATTATTAGAATATAAATGTTCTGTTTTAGTTCATGGACATACTCATATTCCGAAAATATTTAAATATAAAGAAGGAATAGTAATAAATCCTGGTTCAACTACTTTGCCTAGAGGGGGTTCTAATCCTTCATATGGTATAATTGAAATTGATAGTAAAAACAATTTAAGTTGTAAATTATTTGATTATAAAAAAGAACAATTTTAAGGAGCATTATGTTTGATTTTATTGGTTCTAGAATGCAAAAAGCAATCGCTAAAGCAAATAAAAAAACTCAACTTAAAGAAGAAGATATTTTAGAAATTACTCGTGATATAAGACTTGCTTTATTAGAGGCTGATGTTAATTTAAAAGTTGTTAAAGATTTTATTGATTCAGTTAAAAAATCTATTATTGGACAAGATGTTATCAAACAATTAAATCCAGGACAACAAATGGTAAAAGTTGTTAAAGAAGAATTGGTAAAAATATTAGGTAATAAAGCAAAAGAAATTAAAATTAATAATAAACCTTATTTTATTATGATGACTGGTTTACAAGGTGGTGGTAAAACTACAACTGTTGCTAAATTAGCTTATTATTTTAGAAAAAAACAAAATTTAGAAAAAATATTATTAGTAGCAGCTGATGTATATCGTCCTGCTGCAGTTGATCAATTAGTTTCTTTAGCTAAACAAATTGGTATGGATTATTTTAAAATTGATAATTCTCAAGATGTAAATGATATTGTAAAAAAAGCTTATGAAAAAGCACATCAAGAAAAATATGATTTAGTAATTATTGATACTGCAGGTCGTTTATCAATTGATGAAAAATTGATGGATGAATTAGTTCAAGTAAAATCAATCATAAAACCTAATGAAATTATTTTTGTAGCAGATGCTTTATCTGGTCAAGATATAATAAATGTTGCAACTACATTTCATGAAAAATTAAAATTAACTGGTTCAATTATTACTAAGTTAGATTCTGATGCTCGTGGTGGAGCAGCTTTATCAATTAGATATCTTTTAGACATACCTATTTTATTTATTGGAACAGGTGAAAAAGTTTCAAATATTGATTTGTTTTATCCTGATAGAATGGCCGATCGTATATTGGGAATGGGTGATGTTTTAAGTTTAATTGAAAAAGCAGAAGAAGTAATTGATGAAAGAAAATCTAAAAAAATGTTGAATAAATTAATGAAGGGAGAATTTGATTTAGATGATTTATTAGATAATTTAAGACAAGTAAAAAAATTAGGTTCAATTAGAAAAATTTTAAAATTTTTACCAGGTAATTTAAAAATAGATGAAACAAAAGCAGAAAAAGCTGATGAGAAACTAAAACTATT
>JAFWJI010000047.1 GCA_017511585.1 Mycoplasmataceae bacterium | reverse complement strand
TAATTCTCATGATGCCCGCGAAACTTTTTATTTAATTGATTTAAAAAAACCAGCAAATAATATAAATGGTAGTAGCAATTGTTTACCAGTTATGACAATGTGAGAAGCGCCGGAAAAATATGGTAGTTATGTAAATGCATATATGGGAAATAAAAAAACTATTTTATCAATAGCGGCATTTGAAAAAGATAATATAGTTTATTCTTTACCTTTGATTATAGATTTTAATGACAAAAAATTAGAATTAGGTCTTTATAGAGTGCAAAAAGATTATGATGTTCGACCATATTCTTTAAGTATTGAAAAAAGTAGTAGTCGTGGTGATTATAATGTTTTAATTACTAGAAATCATATCCAACTTAATGAAATTGAAATCAATGAACAAATTTTTAGTTCTTCAAGCAATGAAAAAGATTATCAAAAAGCTGCAGATTTAGCAAAAGGTTCAATTAGTTCTTATTCTTTTAAAATAACAAATGATGGTAAATTAAAAGTTTGCTTTGTTATAAATATTAGTCCAAATGGAACTAATTTTTCTCCGCATCGTGGAGCTAAATTTGTTTTAATAGAAATAGATAAAAATAAAGACATCAAATATTCAATAAAAAATTTGTTTAGTAATAATCATGATTTATCATCTGAAGATGAATTATGACATGGTTATTTTGTAAATGATGTAATAACAAAACATGGAATTAATAGTACATTAAATAATGAAAATTTAACACCTTTTGTTGGTGTTGGTTGATCTCAAAAAAGATTAGGAGATTCATATCCTTGATTTGTTTGATTAGTTAAAAATCCTTTTAGTAAGTCAAATGATTATGATTTTAATCCATATACCAATTCAAATGATTTTAGAGTATATTGTGTTAATGGTGGTATTAATAATAATCAAATTTATCCAGGATCTATTAATTCACACTCTCAATATGGATTGTCTCAATTTAATGTAGGTTTTCCCATTTTAGAATATGATGAAAATAAAAATGATTCTAGTTTTAATAGAAATATTTTATTTACTTGAAATAACCAACAAAAAGCTATTGTAATTAATCAAAAAAATTATAAAAGTTTTCAAGCGCCTACTTTAGGCTACTACACTAGATTAAAAGTAAATAAAAATTCTTTTTCTTATTCTGATTTAGGTTTAAGTTCAAACGATTTTAGTCGATTAACTAAAGATGATATTAAAAATAGAATTAAAAATAATTTATTATTAAATAATATTTCAAATTCTATTCATACTTTTGACAAACTTTTTTTTGATTATGAAAATGGCCAAATAATTTTTACATTAAAAATAAATAATTATTTTAATGCTCAAGGACAATTGAAAAAAGATAATAATTTTAAATTAGAAAATATTACAATAACCGGTTTAACTAAAATAAAATACCAAATTTTACCAACTAGTCAAAATTTATATAATTCTAATTATACAGACTACAAAAATAGAAATTCTTCTTTTTTTGTAGCAAACAATATAAGTTCATATAATGATAAAAATAATGATCAATTATATTGATCTCTTAGAGAAATTGTTTGATCTTTAGTAACAAAAACTAAACTTGGTTTTAAATTAAAAAAATCAATAGATTTTGGTTCAAATCAACAACAAACACACACCAATTTTGATTCTTTTTTCAAATCCTTTTTATGAACAAAATGCGATAGTAAAAAAGGCCAAATTAGTGCTAGTTTTACTATTAATAAAGAATATTTATATGTTGATGAATCTCAAGAAGATAAAAATTTTACTATTACTTTTAATGGATTGAGAAAAATTGAAGATACCAAATTAAAATCTAATACTAAAGACAATTCAATTACTGATAGTGCGCTATCATCATTTAATATTCCGCATAATGGAACAAAGCTTGATCAAAAATATGATTATTTATCACCAGAGACTAAAGTTATTAGTGAAGATCAATTAAAACAATTATTTATTGAAAAAATTTTTAATCCTCATTATCAAAAAGCAAACGAAGAAAATGGTTTTTCAACAGGGTTTAATGATTTAGTAGAAAATTTGGCTTTTAATGCAAAATTATCAACTCAAAATTTACATAATCCTTTATCTAAACCAGAATGATTATTAAATAAAAATGATATTTTATTATCAAATTATGAGTTTTTACCAGCTCAAGGAATTTTATCAGTTGAATTGAGATTAAAATTTTGAAATAAAGATGGTAATTGAAAAACTTTAGAAGAAAATGAATCAATAGAAAATGCACCTAGTGCAAGGTGATATGTTTCTGGTTTTAGAACTGATAATATTGAAACTAAATTTAATCAAGATCAAATTTGAGAATTAGAAGATTTAAAAAATATATCAATTCATGACATTAAAAATAATGAAAACAAAGAATTTGTTGAAAACATATTGCAAAATTATTTAGCAAAAAATAAAAATTTAGTTCAATTACCATTTTGATTAGATCCAAATGTTGTTTTATCTAATCCAGATATTGAATATGAATTAAATTCTGTTGAATTAGATAGTAATAATTCAAGATTAGCTACACTAAAAGTTAAACTAAAAAATAATACATGAATTATTAATGATCAAAATAATTTATTAGAAAATGTAGATCAGTATCAAAATATTATAATTACTGGTTTTTTAGATTTAACACCAATTAAATTAAAAACAGAATGATTAAAAAGAATTAAACTATCTGGAAATACTAAAAATCTAGTTATTGAAAATGAAGAAGAAGTTTTTAAAGATGTTTTATTTACTGATAGAAAATTTTTAAAAATAGAATATAGTGTTGAAGGTTTGAATCAGTGATTTGATAAAGATGAATTTATTGAAAAACTAGATCAGTTAAATGGTTCTTTAGACAAAAAAAATTGAATTATCAAACGTGAAGATATTAAAGCAAGATTTGCTATTAAACAAGAATATGTTGAAAATGTATTTATCGAAGTAGATGATACTATTATTAATAGTCAAAATTTAAATTTAGGAATTTCAATAATTGATCAAAATGTTAATAGCCAAGTAAAAGGTTATATTAATATAGATCAAATTATTGATGTATTTAAATCAGATAATTTTGAAGTTCATGGAACAGATAAAAATCCAAAATTAATAATTAAAAATCCTAATGATCTTAATTATTTTTTATCTCAATATAACTCAAGTGATGTTTTTGAAATTTTATATAGAAATAATCAAATAAGTAATTTTGATAGTAATAATGCAATATGAAAATCAGGTTCATTAGAATTAAAAGAAATTAATGATTTAAATTTAGAAATTTTAGATTATTTTGCCCTTTGTTTTAAACCAAATTCAAATTATGAAGTTTATAAAAATGGTCAAATTCAAAAAGATGGATATATTTTAGAAAGTCCTAACATCAAAATGTTAGTTTCAATTGAAATAGAAAATCCATTAATTGGTCAAAGAATAAAAGTAAATTTTAAAGATGAAAATAATCAACCTAAATTTTTTCAAAATGAAGGTGGATTTAGTATAGAAATTAATTCTAAAACATTTGATGATTTTATTAAAAATGATAGTGGATTAGAAGAAGAAAAACAAAAAGCTATTGAATTAGCTTATTATGTTTCAGATCATGAATTAAATCAACAAGAGATAAATCAAATTATTTCTAAGGATAAATTATATGAAGATAATCAAGACAAAAAATACAATAATTGAAAAACTTTAGAAACTCATTTACCTAATAAAAATTTAAATTTATTAGTAAATGATTATGTACTTATCATTTTAAGAGTAAAAAAAGAGTTTTTAATTTCAGAATCAAATCCAAAAGGATATCTTCTTAATGAACAAAATTTATATCCAATTCAACAACGTGTTTATGGTTATAAAGTAAAAATAGCTAATATGGAAATTAATTTTGATTCAATGGAATTAGAAAATGTTGGTCAATTAGAATCTAATTTTTATCCTTTAGATGGATATGCTAGATTAAAAAATCTTTCATTAAATGAAGATCAAGATAAAAATTATCTTGGAGCTGCAATTAAAATCAATTATTTTAATGAATTTTATAAAGATTCAAATAATAAAATATTGACTTCAGCTTCAGGAGATGCTTTAGTTAAACGTGAAAAAGGTTTTACTTATAAAGAATATAAAGATCAAAATGGAAAAGTTATTTTAGATCCAATAACTAATCAAACAATAAAACTAGAATTAGATCAAAATTTTAGACCAACTAAAATTGTTCAAAAACAAAAAGTGACAAATTCAATTGAATTAGAACAATATTTAGTTAATTCATTTAGAGTGCCAGAAAAAACTAAGGATCAATTAGAATATAATTTTTTCCAAAATCAAGAAATTGAATTTGAATTTGTAAATAAAAAAGGTCAAGCTCCAGAAAATGAATATGATTATTATGTAGATCAAGAAAATGTTAAAATGAAATATACTTTTAATAACATTAAGTTTCCAATTAATAATGATTTAAATATTAGATATGAATTTAATTCAAAAGAATTTATTGAAACAATTTCTAATCCAAATAATATTAAAAATGTTTATCAAAATTCATTAGATCCTTCTAAAGAACCAATTAATGGTCAATCTAAATTGATCAAAATGTTTTCAATTATTAGAAAAGAAAACAATCAAGAAGATAAAAAACTTACAACTTTAGATCAAATTAATCAACAAATTAAAAGCGATTTTTCTAATCAAGTAAAATTATTAGTAACTCACTTTTCAATAGATGGAATAAAAACTATAATTGAAGATGGAGATATTAGTAAAATTGATAATTTAAAAAACGGAGATCGTTTTAAAGTAGAAATAATTTCTACTTCTGATGATTTAATTTTTATTAATCAACCTAGTCCACTTATTTTTACAGTTTCAGGTTTATATGAAGAACCAATTGATTCTGAATTATTAAAGTATTTAAGAGTAAAACAAGGTGGAACAGTTGATGGTCAAGGTTCATTTAATATCTTTATCAACGATCCAAATCAAATAAATTCTAATAGCGATTTAAAAGAATTATTAGATGGTTATAAATTTTTAGTAAGAGTTTGAGATAAAACTAAAAAAATAAAACATAATTGAACTGACAATTTTGTTTCAATTAACAATTTAAATAATGGTGATAAAGTTGAATGAAAATTAGTTTCACCAAATGGTTTACCATTAGTTGATTCATATTACAATACAATAGCTAATTTAGATAAACATAATGCAAATGAAAATAAATATTCATTTATCCAAATTAATCAAGAAGGTTTTTCTGGAAAAAATATTAGTAAACCTATAGAAATAATTGGTAAAAATCCAGAAGATCCAAATGCTTATCCAGAAGATTCTGGTTTATTAATTTCTGGTTTAAAATCAAAAGATGATTTTTCTTATACAACAATTGAATATGAAGAATTTACAAGAGTAATGGATTTAATGGATTTTAAATATTCAGGAATTAATGGTCGAGGAAACATGATTTCTTCAAAAAATGCTTGTGATATTAAATTAAATGTTGTAGCAAGAAATTCAGAAACATTTACATTAGATTATTTAATTAAAAATAATTATGTAAGTTTTTATTGCAACAATAGTCCATTTAATTGAAATCAAGTAAAAGATGAAAATGGAAATTGATTAACTTCACCTGGAACATTGAAAAATGGTGATATT
>JAFWJI010000046.1 GCA_017511585.1 Mycoplasmataceae bacterium | reverse complement strand
TCTAATAAAATTATCGGATTTGAAACACCAGCTCTTTTAATTGCAGCAATTATTTTACCCGGCATTGCACCAACATATGTTTTTCTATGCCCTCTAATTTCAGCTTCATCATTAACTCCACCTAAAGAAATTTTTACAAATTTTCTACCAATAGCTTCTGCTAAAGATTTTGCTATAGAAGTTTTACCAACCCCTGGAGGGCCTATTAAAGTAATAATTGGAGAAGCGTCTTCTTGAATTTTATTTAAATCGTTTTCTTCTTTTACAAATAAATTCTCATTAATTTCAGTATTTGGAGAATTTGTAATTCTAATTTTTTTATGTTTATTACCATGTTTTTTTTGATTATTAATCATTACAGCAATAAATTCAATTATTCTTTCTTTTACATCTTTTAAACCATAATGATGTTCATCTAATATTTTTTTAACTTTTTTAATATCTACTTCTTCAATTGTTGTTTTTCTTCATGGTAATTGAACTAATAAATCAATATAATTTCTTGTAATATTTGCATCAGGAGAAGAAGACATCATTGATTTTAATTTTGCCTTCTCTTTTTTTATTGTTAATTTAACTTGTTCAGGATACATATTTTTTAAATCTTTGTCTTCAAAGATTTTTTCTATTTTTTCATCTTCAGTTGTATCTTCACCAAGTAAATTTCTTGTAACTTTTAATCTTTCTCTTAATAAGAATTCTTTATTTTGTTTATCAAGAGATTTTTTTAATTCATTTTCTATTTCATTATCAATTGATCTGTTGGTTTTCAAACCTTCTGATAATTCTTCTATTATTGTTAAAAGAACATCCAATTTTCCAGCCATTGTTTTTTGGTTGAAATATATATATAAGAATTTTATTGGAATTGCAAAAGAAGAAATTACTTGATTCATGTTTTCTAAAATCATTAAATCTTTATATTCAAAACGAGGGATTGGAGATTTAATAAAAATGCTTTTAACATTATCGTTTAACCCTATAAAGTTGTTGTATAAGTTATCATTTAACTTTTTAAGTTTTTCTTCATTTCTTGGACTTATTTTAAATTTGGTTATTGGTTTTGAATCCTCAAAAACACCAAAATGTGCTTCGTTGTTTTCTTCATCCATTTCCACTAATTCTACTTTTTTAATTCCTTTTACTGTTATTCTTTTGTTGTTCCCAAAAGTTTCAATTTTAATTATCTTAGTTAAAATTCCATATTTTTGAAGTTGAGACATTGAATTAATTTCTGTTTGTTCACTATTTTTTTGTGGAATTAAAACAATAGTAGAACCAAAATTATTTATAGAGTTTTCAATAGATTTTTTTGATTTTTCTCGACCAACTTCTAAAAAATCAACAATTCCTTCTAAAACAATAGATTCTCTTGTTGGAATAAAAGGATAAACATTACCTATTTTTTTAATATCTATTCTAGTTTCTTTGCTATCATTATCATTATTTTTGGATTTATTATTAGGTTTTTTGGAATTCATAATAACCTCCTGATAATTATTATTCATTAATGGAAAATTATATCATAAATAATTAAATAAATTTAGCAATTTTTATATTTAAGTGCTAAAAATTAAAATCATTTAATTCTTCTTTTATTGATTTAAGAGTGTTTTTCACAATTTCATTAACTTTAATTAAATAATCAATTTTTTTAATTGAAGCCATAATAGTAGTATGATCTCTACCTTTAAACATTTTTCCAATTTCTTTATATGATAAATTTGTTAAATTTCTAATCATTCACATTGATATATGTCTAGCTAAAGCTAATTCTTTTTTTCTAGATTTACCTACTATATCATTTTTTTGAACTTTATAATATTTAGCAACAACTTCTAAAATTGTTTCTGGAGTTGCCTTTTTATTATCTTTTGAAATTGTTGAAAACATTTGTGAAACAACATTATATGTATACTTAACATTTTGGATATTTTTTTGTTTGTTTCATTCTATTTTATTAATAGCTCCTTCTAATTTTCTAATTGAAGATGAATGATTTCTAACAATAAATTTAATTGCTTCATCTTCTCAATCAATAGGATCAATATCTAATTTTTTTAATTTAGTTTTAAAAATAATCATTAAATCATTTAAAGAGGGAGTCGATAATTCTTGAGTAATACCACCTTGAAAACGAGTTATAAACCTTTCTTCAAAACCGCCTAAAAGATCTGGACTTTTATCAGAAGCTATTACAATTTGTTTTTCGTTTTCTATACTAAAATTTATAATGTTAAACAAAATGTTTAAAGTTGCAGTTTTAGATCCAAATTGTTGGATATCATCAAATAATAAATAATCAAAATTTTTATAATATTCAATTATTTCTGCCAATTTTTCTTGATCAGAATTTATTAAAAACTGAGTTATTCTTTTAATAAATTGATCTGGATTTATATAACAAACTTTCTTTTGTTTATTTACTAACTTATTACCTAAAGCATTTAAAAAATGCGTTTTACCTAATCCTGATGGAGAATATATAAAAATAGGATTGTAGCATGTCTTATTTTGTAATAAAATTTTTTTTCCTAATTCTATTATGTCTCTATTAAAATCAACTTCAATATAATTTTCAAAATTTAAATTTTCATTTAAATTACTATCATTATCATTATTTTTTTTATTATTTTTTTTACTACTTATTAGTTCAAATTCATTATAAGAAATAATTTCAATAACTTTATTAATACCAAAAACATGATTTATTGCCGCTTGAACTTTTTCATAAAAATTTTTTTTTATATATTTAACATCATTACTTGTTTGTAAAATTAAATAAACTATTTCATTATCAAAAGTTATTACATTTGAATCACGAAAAAAAGATAAAAAAGTTTGTTGATCTACAATTTCTGATAACTTTTTTAACAATTCTTTTTTATTTAAATCTTTGTCTTTAAAAATCATAAATTTAATTATACTAAAAGTTATTATTGTTTAAATTTTGAAAACACTATTTTGTTTTCGTTTACAACAATATTATCGAATTTATGAAAATTATTTATTTGTTCAAAATCAAATTCATTAATATTAAATATTTGTTTAAATTCTTTTACATAATCAGGACAAACAATTTCAATCATTGCCAAAATTGCATAACATCCATTTAATAATATATTCAATATTATTGATAATTTATCTAAATCATCTTTTAATTTTCATGGCATTGTTAAATCAATATATTTATTTAAATTTCTTGCTAAATTTAAAATGCATTCAAATGATTCCAAAATTCTAAAATTATCTAAATTTTCTTTGTAGTTTTCAAAGCTTTTTACTATTAAATTAAGTGTATTTTTATTTAAATCATCATCAATATCTTTAAAGACAATAGGTTTAGAAAAATTTTGTTTAATCATTGATATGGTTCTAGATATTAAATTACCAATTGTATTAACTAAATCAGCATTATAAGTTTCTAATAATAATTTTTCTGAAAAAATTCCATCTTTAACAATATTTAATTTTGAAACAAAAAAATATTTGATAATTTCTGAATCATATTTTTCTAATAAATCTAAAGGATTAATAACATTCCCTTTAGATTTAGACATTTTCCCTTCTGGTGTAATTATTCATCCATGAGCCAAAATTGTAGTTGGTAATTTAATATCTAATGCATGTAAAAATATTGGTCAATAAATACAATGGAATCTTGAAATTTCTTTTCCTATTAAATGAACAATCTCATCACCATTTTTTCAATACTTTACAAAATCATTTTTTGGATTTTCAAAATCAAAACCTAATGCACTAATGTAATTAAATAATGCATCTAATCAAACATAAATAACATGTTTAGGATCTTTTTTAACTTTAATACCTCATTCAAAAGAAATTCTAGTAACAGATAAATCTTCTAAATTATTATTTAAAAAATTATTTTTTAATTCTTTTCAAATTGTTTTAGGAATAATAAAATTATTATTTTTTTCAACATAATCAACTAATCATGAACTAAATTTACTAATTTTAAAAAAATAAGATTCTTCTTCAACAATTTCTAATTTATGTTTACTAACTGGATGATAATATTGATCATCAATTTTTATTGCTTGAGTTTCTAAAATAAATTCTTCATCATTTATTGAATATAACCCTTTATATTTATCTTTATAAATTAATTGCTTTTCTAACAATTTATTAAATATTTTTTCAACAATTTCTTTATGTTGAATATTAGTGGTTCTTGAAAAAAAATCATAATCAATCTTAGTTTTTTTTCATAATTGAATAAACTTATCTGTTTGAATATCTACATAATTTTGTGGTTCCATATTGTTTTCTTTGGCTTTTTTTTCAATTTTTTGACCATGCTCATCACTACCGGTTAAAAACTTAACATCATAATTCATTTTCTTTTTGTAGTTTTTTAAAACTCATGCAATTGTTGTGGCATAAAAGTGCCCAATATGTAAATTACCTGATGGATAATATATAGGTGTTGTTATATAAAAAGTTTTTTTGTTAGTATTACTCATAAATAAAAAAATTATAATTTATTTTTTAATTTTAATAGGTTTATATAATTTTTTAACTTCTTCTAAATATTCATGTTTAGTTTTTGTTTCTGGATGTAAATAAATATTTGGTTCAAAATGAACTCCTCATCCAGTATTAAATCTGGATTCTACAAAAACTAAAATTGCTTTTTGTTTTATTCTAGGATGAATCATAATTATTCTTTTTGGTTCTCAATTATATTTTTTTAACACAAAAAAACAATCAACCAATCTTTCTGGAGGGATTATAAGAGATAAATATCCTTTTTGATTTATTATTTTTGAAGATCCTTCAATAATTTGTTCTAAATTTAATTTAATTTCATGAGTTGCAATTAACATTTGTTTGCTAATATCTTTTTTTGATTTACTATTTTTTGTAAAAAATGGTGGATTGCAAATAATTAAATCATATTTTTTACCTTGTTTTTTAGTATGGTTTTTCCATCATTTATTAAAATCATCATGAATTAAATTTATTTTTTTTTCTAAATTGTTAATTTTTAAATTATATTTAGCTAAATTTATAGCTTCTTTTTGAATTTCGATTGCATCAATTTTTATATCTTCACTTCTTTGTTGTAAAAAAATACTTAAAGCAGCATTGTTTGTTCCTATTTCTAATACATTTTTTGTTTTTCTATTCAATGTAGCAAGGTTAGCTAATAATATAGTATCTACTGAATAGTTAAACATTGTTTTATCTTGATAAATATATAAACTATTATCATAGCCTAAAGAATTTTTTACTCATGAATCTTGTATTTTCACATTGATTATTTTACAAAATTTATTATTTTTTTACAAAACTATAAATTTTGTATAAAATATATATTTGGTTCCATAATTTATTTTGAATGGACCACACTTATAAATTATAAGGCCTTGCTTTTTTTATTAAAATAGCAAGGTTTTTTATTTTTATCAATTAAAATAATTTAAAAAAAACATTATTAGTTAATTTAATAATGTTTGATTATATTTATAAAAAAATATTACTTTCTAGTTTCATAAACAGAAGCATATGTTCTGTTTCTTTTAACTTCGTATTTTACATATCCGCTAATTAAAGCAAAAAGGGTATCATCTCCACCAATACCAACATTTGTTCCTGGATGAATTTTAGTTCCTCTTTGTCTAAAAATTATTTGACCAGCATTTGTGTATTGACCATCACTTAATTTTTGTCCCAAACGCTTACTATGTGATTCACGATTATTTTTACTACTTCCCGCAGCCTTATGTGTTGCCATGAATTATCACCTATCCTTTAATTTCGTCAATTTTTACTCTTGTATAAGGTTGACGATGACCTAATTTTCTTTTGTGTGTTGATTTTGCATTGTGACGATAAACAACTATTTTTTTACCTTTACCTTGTTTTTCGATAATTCCAGAAACTACAGCACCTTTAACAAAAGGTGTTCCTATTTTTTTATCTACAAGTAGAACTTCTGAAAAAGTAATTTTATCTCCTTGATTACCTTCTACTTTTTCAATATAAATAACATCATCTTTTTTAACAAGTAATTGCTTACCACCAGTTTTGATAATTGCTATCATTTTGTCTCCTTTGCGGTTTTTAAGCAACATTCAAAAATTCTTAAACGTGGCTCGTCTTTGAGGTATAGAATAATCTATTTTAATTAAACCTTCTTTAGAACGGTTACTTCAAGTAACTAGAAAAAATTATAAACAAAAAATAATATTTTTCTACTTATTTATTTAAGGTTTCTTATTGCTAAATCTAACTCAATCAATTCAGCTTGAATTGGATCTTGATATTCAAATTTCAAGTCTAAAGATTGTTTACCTTCTAAAAATTCAACAAAATCTTTTTGATTCATTTCATTGAATTTATCAGTAATAATGTTTTGTAATAAATCTGGATTTACTATATCGCTTTGTGATTTTGATTCTCTTGTAAAAGTAAATATTTCAGTAAAAATAGCTGAAATAGTGTTTCAAGCAATAATATCTACCATTTCATTAAATTTATTAGAACCTTCTTCTGTATAAATTTGGTATGGGTTTTTTTGTGAATATTGAACAACATGAACAGAAGATCTTAATTTGTCCATAACATTAATATGTTCTTGTCAATAAAAATCTAATTTATTTAAAATGATACTTCTTAAAAAAGATTGAAATGCTTGTGTCGAACCTTTTTCATTAATTATTTTTTCTTGTTGATCAAAGATATTATTTAATTTTTCCTTAAAAAAATTAGGTAATGCATCAACAGGGAAATGAATTATATCTTCTTTTTTTAGTTGTAAATTTTGGGCATCTTTTTTTAAAAAATTTTCATTAAAATAATTTACTAAATTATCATATGAAATACTTCCGTTTTCTTGAATAACATTACTTAAAAATAAAATTTGTTTAGAAACATTACTAATCATTCTTTTAACAATATTTGATAAATATCTTAGTTTTAAAACTAAATCTCTTTGTTTATATAATAATTCTCTTTGTTTACGAACAACATCGTCATAATTTAAAACACTTTTTCTAGAGTCATAATTAAAACCTTCTATTTTTCTTTGTGCTCTTTCAAAAGCTTTAACAATTTGACCGCCTGTAATTTTATTTTCTTTAAATTCTTTAAATATTTCTTTTCACTTATCCTGAAGAGAAAATCTTTGAATTAAACGATCTTCTATTGAAAGAAAAAATTTAGACTCTCCTACATCTCCTTGTCTACCTGCTCTACCTTTTAATTGATTATCTATTCTTCTAGATTCTGATTTATCTGTTCCTAGAACAAAAAGTCCACCAACTTCTTTAACCCCTTCTCCTAATTTAATGTCTGTTCCACGACCGGCCATATTTGTTGCAATTGTAATTGCATTTAATACTCCAGCTTTTTTAATTATTTCTGCTTCTGCTAAATTTTGCTTTGCATTTAAAACTGTATGTTGTAATCCTTCTTTAACCAATAATTGATGTAAATATTCTGATTCTTCAACTTGAGTAGTTCCAACTAAAATAGGTTGTCCTTTTTTATGAATTCTTTTAATTTCTTCAACTAATGCTTTATATTTTGCATTCATTGTCAAATATATTTGATCCTCATGATCAATTCTTAATATTGGTTTATTTGTTGGAATAACATTTACCCTCATATTATAGGTATTAATAAATTCTGATTCTTCAGTTTTCCCTGTTCCTGTCATTCCTGATAATTTTTTAAACATACGAAAAAAATTTTGATAAGTAATTGTTGCAATTGTTTTAGTTTCTGGTTCTATTTTTACATTCTCTTTAGCTTGGATTGCTTGTTGTAATCCTTCTGAATAAGAACGTCCTTCCATGATACGACCTGTAAATTGATCTACTAATTCAATTTTGTCATTCATAACAACATATTCAAAATCTTTTTTCATTACCAAATTTGCTCTAAGTGCATTTTGAATTCTATGAACAATTTCAGTATTTTCGATTTTATATAAATTATCAGTTTTATATCATTTATTAGCTTTTTCTACTCCATTAAAAGATAAAGAAATTCCTTGAGTTTCTTGATCTATAAAATAATCAGATGGAGTTAAAGATTTAACAAATAAATCTGCATTTGTATATAAAGAAGATTCATTTTCTTCACCACCTGAAATAATTAAAGGGGTTTTTGCTTCATCAATTAAAATTGAATCAACTTCATCAATCAAAGCATAATTTAATCCTCTTTGAACTTTTTCTTCAATACTTCTTACTGTATTATCTCTTAAATAATCAAATCCTAATTCTGAATGAACCGAATATGTAATATCACAAGCATATGCTTGTTTTTTTAATTGAGGAGACATATCAACTTTATTTAAACCAACAGTTAATCCTAATCATTTAAAAACTTCTCCCATTTCTTGTGAATCACGTTCTGCTAAATATTCATTAACTGTTGAAACAATAACTCCTTTTTCATCTAAAGCATTTAAATAAATTGGAGCAATAGAAGTAATGGTTTTCCCTTCTCCTGTTTTCATTTCAGCAACAGAACCCATATCTAAAATTAATCCACCTAATATTTGAACATCAAAAGGTCTTTTACCTAAAACTCTAAAAACCGCTTCTCGAGCAACAGCAAATGCTTCTATTCTAATATCATCTAATGTTTCGCCTCTAGAAAGTCTTTGTTTAAAAAATCTTGTTTTATTTCTTAATTGTTCATCAGTTAAATTTTTTATTGATCTACCTAGATAATTTATTTTTTTTAAAAGAAATTCTGCTTCTCTAAATTCTGCCGATTTAAAAGCTAATTCTTTTATAGATCTTTTTTTTCTTTTATTTTGTCTCTTTTGAATCGCTTTTTTTTCTTTTATTTCTTTTTTATTGACTTAAGAATTAGATTGTTGATTTTCATTTTTTTTAAAAAATAATTTCATAAACTTAATTTTACTAAATTTATATTAAAAAATGGATTGAAAATAAAGAAAAAGCAACACTAAAATTGTGTTACTTTAATTAAAAATATGTAATTTTGCATTAAAAAATTAAAACTATAATTTTAAAACTCCTAATGCATTTAATCATAAAAATATTGCAGCAAAAACACCAAATGGTATTGTTAATATTACTAAAATAATTTCTAACATAGAATAATTACCTTTAATCATATCAATCACATAGATTATTACACCAATAATAGATATTACAGGAATTAACATAAAAATAAGAGCAATTAATTTATTTTTTTGTATTTTCATAATTAAACTCCATAAATTTATAAGTTTATATAATTAACTTATATAATCAACATTATAACATTGTAAAGTTATAAATTTCATATTTCAAAATTAATGAATTAATTTTATATTTAAATTATAATTTTCAATATATTATGTATAAGCACAATGAAATAGAAAAAAAATGGCAAAATATTTGATTTAAAAATAACACTTTTAAAACTACAGAAAATAAAAATAAAAAATTTTATGTTTTAGATATGTTTCCATATCCTTCAGGATCTGGATTACATGTAGGACATTTAGAAGGTTATACTGCAACAGATATTATTGCAAGATATAAAAGATTAAATAATTTTGATGTTCTACATCCAATTGGTTGAGATGCATTTGGATTACCAGCAGAACAATATGCTATTCAAACAGGAAATAATCCTGCTATTTTTACACAAAAAAATATAGATAATTTTAGAGAACAATTAAAGTCTTTAGGTTTTTCATATGATTATGATAAAGAAATAGATACAACAGATAAAAGATACTATAAATGAACCCAATGAATTTTTACACAAATGTATAAAAAAGGATTGGCCGAAATAAAAGAAATAGAAGTTAATTGATGTCAAGAATTAGGTACTGTTCTAGCAAATGAAGAAGTTTTAGATGATGGATTTGGAAATAAAATTAGTGAACGTGGAGGATTTCCTGTTATTAAAAAACCTATGAAACAATGGGTTTTAAAAATAACAAATTATGCTGATAAATTATTAGAAGGTTTAGAAGAAGTTGATTGACCAAATTCATTAATTCAATTACAAAAAAATTGAATTGGAAAAATGGAAGGTTATCAAGTTGATTTTGAAATAAAAAATGATACAAATTCAACAATAAAAATTTTTACTACAAGAATTGAAACTATTATGGATGTAGAAAGTGTTGTTTTAACACCAAATCATTGATTTGTAAAACAATATTGTCTAAATAATGAAAAAATTAAAAATTTCCAAGATAAATATAATAAAAAATCTAAAAAAGAAATATCAATTCAAAAAAATAAAGAAGGTATATTTTCTGGATACTATGCTATTCATCCAATTACAAAAAATGAAATTGAAATTTGAATAGGTGAATATGTATTAGAAAATGTTGGAACAGGGGCTATAATGGCAGTTCCTACAAAAGATAAAAAAGATGAAGAATTTTTTATTTATAACAACTTGAAAATAAATAATGAAAAAGAAAAAGAAATAGATTTTTCAAATTTAAGTATTAATGAAATTGAAAAAACACTTAAAAAATATGATTTAAATTTTGAAAAAGTTCATTCATATAAATTAAAAGATTGAGTTTTTGCAAGACAAAGATATTGAGGAGAACCATTTCCTATTTTATTTGATGAAAATAATAACATATACTTAGTTGAAGATATAGTTGAATTACCAGAAATGGAAAATATTAAACCATCTGGAACAGGGGAATCTCCTTTAGCTAATAATAAAGAATGAATAAATGTTGAAATTAATGGAAAAAAATATAAAAGAGATTCTAATACAATGCCTCAATGAGCGGGATCTTCTTGATATTATCTAGCTTATATATTGAAAAATAAAGATTCATATATAGATTTAAATTCAAAAGAAGCTTATCAAAAATTCCAAAAATGATTACCTGTTGATTTATATATTGGCGGACAAGAGCATGCTGTACTACATTTATTATATGCTAGATTTTGACATAAAGTTTTATATGATTTAAAAATCGTTCCAACTTCTGAACCATTTTTAAAATTAGTAAATCAAGGAATGATTTTAGGTTCTGATAACCAAAAAATGTCTAAATCAAGAGGTAATGTTGTAAATCCTAATGAAATAATTCAAACTTATGGAGCTGATGCATTAAGAGTTTATGAAATGTTTATGGGACCAATAACTGATTCAAAATCATGAAATGATAATAATTTGGAAGGAATTAAAAAATGATTAGATCGAATTTGAAAATTGTATGAAAATTATTTAAATAACCAAATAATTTTAGATCCTAATCATAATGATGAAGAATTAGAAATTATTTATCATAAAACAATAAAAGAAGTTACAAACAATATTGAAAATTTAAAATTTAATATTGCTATTTCTAAAATGATGGTTTATATTAATCATATGTATAAAATAAATAAGATTAATGACATTAAATATTTAAAAAACTTTTTAATTCTTTTATCTCCTTTTGCTCCTCATATTAGTGAAGAATTGATGGAAAAACTAAAAGAAGAAATGATGGAAAAACAAAATTGACCAACATATGATGAGCAAAAAACTATTGAAACAAAAATAATTATTTCAATTCAAGTTAATGGAAAATTAAGAGGAACAATTGAAATCAATGGACAAGAAGATGAACAAGAGATAATAAAACTAGCACTTGAAAATGCTAATGTTAAAAAATTCATTGAAAATAAAAATATTAAAAAAACAATTTATATTAAAAATAAAAATATTAATTTTGTTATATAACCATTATATAATTATTAAAACTTTAAGGAGAGAATTATTATGTCAAGAAAAGATGATTTAACTGGAAAAAAAGCATTAGTTGGTAACTATCGTTCACACGCTATGAATGCAACTAAAAGAAAATTTAACTTAAATTTAAAAACAGTAACTTTATTAGAAAATGGAAAAAAAGTAACTTATAAAGTAAGTGTTAAAACAGCTAGAACTTTAAGAAAACAAGGAAGAATTTAAAAATTAAATAATTTTGATATTTTTAATTCTCCAAATTATTAGTATTAATTAAATAATAAATTTAAACATGTTTAAATTCTTTATTGTTAAAAATAAAGAATTTTTTTATATTTAATTCTTTTCAAAAAAACCATTTTTTAATAAATTAAATATTTTTTTATTATTAGTTTCTTCTAAATGTTTATCCCAATCAAAAGTTAATATTAATCAAAAAATATTTTTGTTGTTTTTATTCATAATATTTAAATTGTAATTTCCCTTTTGATAAAACATATTTAAAAGTAGATCATCAATATTTTTGTTTTTACCATTTTTAAAACCAAACATCTTATATACATAATTTACAATTGATAATTTTTTTCCAATAAAAATATTTACGTCAATGTTTTTTTGGAACAATTGACGAAGTACTAACAATGAAAGTAATAACGTTCTAAAAAGCGTCTTATAATAAATATTATTTTTGTCTTCTTTATTTTTAAGAACATAATCTGAAATTAGTAAATTAGTAAAATCATTTAAAGGTTTTTTTAAATGAAATAATCTATCAAAATACTTTATAAGAACTATTTTATTAAGTTTACCATTTGGATTTATAACATTTTTAGGATTAGTTAGTTTTATTAAATTGTTGAAAATTAAACCATTTTTATCCATATTATCAAATAATAAATTTATCCCTTTAATTAGATTATTAAATTTATTTTTATCTAATTTAGATACTTTAAATTTAGATATTTCTGTTCAACATTCTTTATTAGAACATTCAAATAAAAAATCGATAACATTTTGTAATGAAGTTAATTGATTTTTATTAATAAATAAATTGATAAATAATTTTGTTAATAAATTTGAATAAAAAATATTATTTTTAAAAATATCTAATAATGTTGAAAAAAAAGATTTAATAATTT
>JAFWJI010000003.1 GCA_017511585.1 Mycoplasmataceae bacterium | reverse complement strand
TTTTGGATTTAAAGGTGGTAAAGGAGCTGCTTCTTTATTTGGAATGGTATCAGCTATTAGTTTGATATTAGCAACTGTTGGAATAATTATTTTTTCAATTATTGTTTATTATTCAAAATATGTTTCTTTAGGTTCAATAATTACTCCATTTATTTTAGTTTTTGTTTCATTTTTAATTCCATTTTGAAATCATTTTGATTCACCAATTAATTATGGACCTTTTTGATTAACTCCTTTATTATTATTTATTTCTTGAATAATTGTTGCAAGTAGTCATTGACAAAATATTTTGAGATTAATTAAAAAAACAGAAAATAAAACTTCTTTAAAAATTTTACTTTCTAAAGAAAAAACAAAAAAAGAAAGTACTCAAGAAGTTGATTATGCAAATATTGATACTGAAGAAATTACTGATGTAAGTAAAATTAATTCAAATAAAGCATTCCAAAAAAGAGATTTATCAATTTTAGAAGAAGCTTCAAGTAATGATGCAAAATTTAATTTATAGTATTTAATTATTTAATAATTTCTAATAAAAATCTTTCAAAAGCAATTTTTTCATCAACTTCATTCTTTTTTATTTTTTGATCAATTTCAGAAATTAGATTTGTATATAAAACTATTTTTTTATAACCTATATAATCTAAAAATTCCATATTTTTTTTAATTACAAAAGAATGTTTATTCATTATTTTTTCAATATCTTGATTAGAAAAATTCATTTTTTTTAATGAATAAATTCTTGAGCATAACTCTAATACATTACTAATTTGATTTATTAAATTCTGAATTGTTTCTCCTTGTTTTATTTTTTGATAATATGTTTTAAAAATTCCATTTGCATCTTTATTATGAAAAGAATTGATAAAACTAAAAGTTGTATCAATATTGTATTTTTGTACTAAATAATCAATATTAGATTTTGAAATATTTTTATCTAGAGCAACTAATTTTTCTATTTCATTTATTATTAGTATTAATTTGTTAGGTAATTTAGATAATAAATAAAACAAATCAATTTCACTTATAGAAGCTTCTAAATCAATTATTTTTTGTTTAGCAATTTCAACAATTTCTTTTTCTTTTAATTCATTAAATTCCATGCAATTTGCTTCTTTTTTTAAAAAAGATAATAATTCATTTTTTGAATTTTGAATTTTCTCTGAACTAAAAATTATTTTTGTACTATTAGGTTTAATTTTAAGTGCTTTTATAATTGAATTAATTTCATTTTCACTAACTTCTTTTGTTAAAAAATAAGGATTATTAAAAATTAAAATCTTATCTTTTTCAAATAATGAAAAGTTAATAATTTGGTTAATTATTTCTTCTAATTTAAAATCATTATTTATTTTAATAATATTGTTTGAAGGGTTTTCTTTAATTATTTCTTCAATTTTTTTCTGAATTAAATATTCTTCATTTCCATAAAAGTAATACATTTAATTCATTATACATTCTTTTAAATTTTTTAAGTATAATTTATAAATAAATTAGTAATTAAAAAAGAAGTGGGAGTTAAATTTATGATGAAAGCTAAAAAAATTATTTTAGTTGGTGCTGGAGCAGTTGGTTGTTCTTTTTTATATTCAGCAATGAATAGAGGTTTAGCATCAGAATATGGAATTATCGATGTAAATAAAGCTAATGTAGAAGGTCAAACTTTAGATTTTGAAGATGGATCTGCTCCTTCTGATTATCCTTTTAATGTTTTTGCAGCTGAATATAGCGATTGTAAAGATGCAGATCTAGTTGTAATTACAGCTGGTAGACCTCAATTACCTGGAGAAACAAGATTAAACATGGTTGAAGGTAATGCAAAAATAATGAAAGAAATTGCTACAAATATAAAACAATCTGGATTTAAAGGAATTACTGTTATTGCTTCAAATCCTGTAGATATTCTTACATTGGTTTATCAAGAAGTTACTGGATTTGATAAAAAAACAGTTATTGGTTCAGGAACTTCTTTAGATTCAGCTAGATTAACAAGAGAAATATCAAAAAGAATCAATATTGCTCCTCAATCAATTCAAGCTTATGTATTAGGAGAACATGGTGATTCATCTGTTAGTGCATTTTCTGTAGCAACAGTTGGTGGTTTACCATTATCATATTTTGTTAAAAATAAAAGAATAGATGAATCAGAATTTCCAAAAATTCATGAATTTGTTTGAAAAAAAGCTTATGAAATTATTGAAAGAAAAAGAGCAACATTTTATGGAATTGGTGTAAATTTAGCTAATATTTGTGAAAACATTATTAGAGATTCTAGAAAAGTTTTAGCTATTGGTGCTTTTTTAGAAGGACAATATAAAAATAGCGGAATTTATACAGGAGTTCCTGCAGTTGTTAGTGTAAATGGAATTGAAGAAATTATTGAATTTACATTAAGTGATGCAGAACAAAAACAATTTGATAATTCAGTAAAACAATTAAAAGAAGTTGTTGAAAAAGCAAGACAAGCAATTAAATAAAAAAAGTTTTATAATAAAAAATTTCACCAAAATGGTGAAATTTTTATTTATTCAAATTCTGTTATTAATGAATCATATTTTTTTAAATTTGAATTATTGTATTTAATTGATGGTGAAACATATTGATACATTTTTTTCAGTATATTTAAATTTTCATCATAATAATTTGTATTTTCATCAATATCTTGTTCTTCACGATTAATCATTTTAAAATATTTAGGTATTGGAAAATTTTTAAATGGAATTAATAATTCAACTTGTTCTTTTGTTAAATTAAAAGTTGATTGATAAAAAATTTTTGTTGAATGCAATGAACTAGTTGTAGCTTGTAATCCAAAAAAAGTTGTTTGTTCATATGATTTAAATTTTGATGTTTGATTAAAAAAATATGATTTTTCATTATTAATATGGTTAAAATAATCAACACTTAATAATGTTTCAATTGGAATTTCAGAATTGATTACAATTGGATTTTTAATTTCGTTATTTGTTATTAGCTTAATATAATTTTGAGCAATTTCATTATTAAATTTTGGATCGTTTGATGGAGCAAATCTTGGATGTAGTTTGAAGATTATATTATATTGATCAATAGGAAATTTTTTTAGTAAATTTTTAACTACTTCTTGAATTTTTTGTTTTAAATTATCAAAGTGTTGTAAACGCGAAAAATCACTTGGTGTTATAGAAAGTTCTCCATCAAAAGGAATGAATAATGAAGAACCTAAAAAGATTGCATTTTTTTTGTTAGGATCTCATTGTTCTAAACCATTTACTATTACTTTTTGATTTGTTTTAAAAAATAAGTTTTTATATGTTTGCAAATATAATTGTCTATTAGCTTGATCATCAATTAAATTAGCATATTTACTAAAATTAAAAGATATTGTTTTTTCAGTTCATTGTTGATTATCATTTAAATTTAATGAATTTTGAATGTTTGAATCATAATTTAGAAAACTAACAAATGAAAAATCAGATTTTTGATTTGTTGATGAGTAATTTTTAAGTAAGAAAATATTTAATAAATCTTCTAATTCTAAAAATTCAATTTGACCATTTTGATAATCATTTAATTTTTTAATAACTTCTTCTCTTTCTAAAGGTTTGAAATTGGTAAACATACTTTCTAAATATGGAACAATTCTATCTAAATGAGAACCACCTTCAGTTAAAAAAACAATTCTATTTGCTTTTTTAAGCATATAGGCTAATTTAGAATTTTGTTTATTATTTTTAAATTCTTCAATATATTCATTAATTAAATGTCCTGCTAAAAGAAAATCAAATTTTTGATTTTCATTATCAGAAAAATTCGATATTTTATCAATTACATTTTTGTAATTTTCAAATGTTCCAACAAATTGATTATCTTTTACTAAATTAAATTTTCTAATATTATTTTTATTAATTTGATCTAATGAATCTATCCCATTTCAAATTCCGTTATTTTTTAAAACATCAAAATCCATTCAATTACGATTAAAAGTTTTATTTTCAATTAGAACAAAATTAAAATCATTATTAGCTTTATTTAAATTATTGAAATATTCTACAAGAGCACAAAAAAATCCTTGTTGTAAAATTAAGGGAGAATCAATTGCATCAATAATTGTCGGGATATTATTTTGTGATATTTCTTTAATTAAATTAAATGTATAATTTTGACTTTCTTCTAAATTATATTGTTTAAATGTTTTAACTTGACTAACTTTTATTATTAGTTTTTTATTATTATTCAGTTTTATAAATAAATTTGAATTAAGCTCTAATTTTTCTATATCATCAATTGTTAAATATAAATCATCTCCTTGTTTAAAACTATTATTTTTGTTTAGTTTTAAATTATTATTTTTTTGATCTTTAATTTCA
>JAFWJI010000045.1 GCA_017511585.1 Mycoplasmataceae bacterium | reverse complement strand
TGCTTTAATATATTTTTTATCTAATACAGGTAAACCACATCATGCAATTTTACAAAAAGCACTAAATTGCGATTTAAATTCATCTACTTCTAATACTTCACCAACTAAAGATCCTCCAATTTTTTTAAATCCGAATTTATTTCATAATTTTTTTTCTAATAACATTTTGTGAGTTTCAGGCATTAAAATTAATTGTTTTTTTTCAAAATCCAATTTATAGTCTTTATTGTTATAAAAATATCTTTTTGGTAAATTATTAATCATTTTTTCCTTAAGTTTATAAAATTTTACATTTATTTTACTTTATTTAGATACAATAATTTATTTAATATAAATATACAAAAACATAAAGTAGATTAAAGAAGCTAGGAAAATATGACAAAAACTATAAATAATGAAGATAATTTTTCTTTAATATATTTTTGAAAAACTGAAAAGAAAAAAACATTGATTATTCTTTTTTGTTCTTTCCTTTATGCCTTTGCAAATACATCTTTATTAACAAAAGCTGCTTCTGTACCAAGTGGTATGTCATCTATTTCTATGTCAATTTCTTTGATTTTACCTATTTTAAAACCTTATCTAAATTTTATATATTTAGTTTTAAACATTCCGCTTTTTATTATATTTTGAAAAAAAATAAAAAAATCCTATATGTATTTAACGGTATTTTTTTTAGTATCTAATGCAATATTTGGTTTTTTAATTGGATTTGATTTTGGTTCATTAATAAATGGTAAAGAAATGAGTTTAGATTTTTTAGTTTCTCAATATATTTTAATTTTATGTCCGCCAACAAACGAATTTGAAAGAGCATATGCTACTGAACATGGTTTAAATAATTTAATGACAGTTAATTTGAATGAATATAATACATGAATTCATGAAAAATATTATGGAAATACAGATATTCCTCTTGTTTTAATTAAAAGTGGAAAAACTTTAGGTTGTGAAAAAGGATGACCAATTTTTGTTTATTCATTATTATCTGTTGTTTTAGCAGCAATTGCAGCTGCTAATTCATGGAAAATGGGAACTTCAACAGGAGGAACAGATATTATCACTTATTATTTTTCAACAAAAAATAAAACCCCAATAGGTTCTATTTTAATAATAATTTCATTTTTATTTTCTTCTTTTTCTTTAATTATTTTGTGAAGTCTTTCAAAATTTGGGCCCGTATCTATTGCTCAAAATATTAATGGTTTTGATAGTTTAATGGGATTACAAACTTTATCTTCAATTATTTATATTTTCTTATTTGGAAAAATATTAAATGTAATATATCCTAAATATGAAAAAGTTGTTATAAGATTAGACACTTTAAATGTTGAAAAATTAAAAACATATTTTAAAGAATCAAATTATAATCATCCATATAAAATTCATACTTTAACAAGTGGAAAAACTGGTAAAAATATTTATAGTTTTGAAACAGTTGTTTTATTACTAGAATCAGAAGATTTGATTAAGAAATTAAAAGAAATTGATCCGCAAGCTTGAATTTATAAAGTTCCAGTAGATAAAATTTATGGTCAATTTGATTATTCAAAAGTAGAATAATAATAAATAAAGAAAAGTATATGAAAAAAGAAAAGAATAATTTTGAAGAATATAGAAGAATAGGACTCAAGTTCAAAAGAAGATTAGATAATAACTATGATGGTTTTTTTAATTTTGTAAAATCTAATTTTCATAATTTACTAATAATAGTTCTATGTGCTTTTTTTTATGCATTTGGTCAAGTTCAATTTTTATTTAAAGCAGCCGTTATTTCAGATGGTGTTGAATCTATTTCGATGTCTCTTAGTTACCTTTTTCCTATTTTAAAACCATTTTTAACTGTTTTATATTTGATTCTTAATATTCCATTGATTCTATATTATTGAAAAAAAATAAAAAAACCATTTATGGTTACTACATTAATTTTTTTGATTTTCAATTCAATTTTTGGTTATATTTTTTCTATTGAACCAATAGATAATTTTATAACCCATAATTTAATTGTTATTGTTGAAAATTCACAAGAAATTGCTGCTAATAAAAATGGAACTACTAATTTAGTAAATTCTGGATGAGCTGTTTTTGTATATGTAATTTTAGCAGTTGCTTGTTGTTCTCCTTCTTCAGCAATTGTTTGAAAATTAGGCGCTTCAACAGGAGGAACAGATTTAATAGCATATTATTTTTCTACTAAAAAGAAAAAACCAGTAGGTATTTTTTTAATTGTTACAGGAACAATGATGTCAGTTATTGCTATATTTGTTTTATTTATTTGTAAAAAATTTGCCCCTATTAGTTTTACAAAATATATTAATGGTTTTGATCATATATTAGGTTCACAAACCTTTGGAACATATTTATATATATTGTTAAACGCTTTTATTATTAATTTAATTTATCCAAGATATCAAAAAGTAAAAATTAGAATTGATACAAAAAACGTTGAAGAAATTAAAGAATTTTTTAAAGAAATTAATTTTTGACATCCATATCAAATAAAAACTTCAATTAGCGGTTATACAAAAGAACAAATTTATTCTATTGAATCAGTTGTTTTATTACTAGAATCAGAAGATTTAGCTTTAAAAATTAAAGAGAATTTTTTAGATGTTTGAATATCAGTTGTTCCAGTTTCAAAAATTTATGGTAATTTTAATTATTCTGCAATTGATTAATTTTTTTAAAAGCAAATCTTTCTTTATTATTAATATCTTTTATTATAAGATAGTTTCTCTTTTTAAATCAATCAACATTAATTGGATTTATTTCTAAAATTACTAAACCATCTTTATTTAAAATTTCACTTAATTTTTCTTCAATAATTTCATAAAAAAACATTCCGTTATTATCTGCAAATAAAGCATGATGTGGTTCAAAGTTTAAAACGGATTTAGATAATATTTCATTTTTAGTTAAATATGGCGGATTAGAAATTAATAAATCAAATTTTTTATTTTTTATTTTTTCAAACATATTTGATTTAATGATTTTATTTTTTACATTATTAATTTTTAAATTTTTTTTTGTTTGTTTAATTGCATTTTTATCAATATCACTTTGTCATATATCAATATTATCAAATTCTTTTTTTAAAGCTATACCAATAAAACCACTACCACAACAAAGATCTAATACACTTTTATAATTATTTTTTTTTATAAATTCAATGGCATGATAGATCAATTCTTCAGTTTCATATCTAGGAATTAAAACTTTTTTTGATAGATCAATTCTAACATTGGCCATTTCAATATAACCGATTATTTTTTGTATGGGTTTATCTTTTTTTAATTGTTTCTTTTCAAAAAAATTTACTTTTTCTTTAATTCCATATCTTCTTTTTTCAAGAATTAAATTTTTTATTTTTTCGTCCATTTAAACTATACCCATTTCTTTTATTTTTTCTGCTTGATCTTCTGCTAATAAAGCATCAATTATGGGGTTTAATTTACCATCGACAACGCTTTTTAAAGAACAAGAATAAGAGATTCTATGATCTGTAACACGATCTTGCGGATAATTATATGTTCTAATTTTTTCACTTCTTGCACCAGAACCTGCCATTTTTCTAAATGAACCTTCTTGTTCTTTTTTCTTTTGAATTTCTAAATCATGTAATTTAGCTTTTAACAATTTTAAAGCCAAATCTCTATTTGCAATTTGAGATCTTCCTTCTTGTGAAGAAGAAATTATTCCAGTAGGAATATGTGTTATTCTAACTGCAGAATCTGTTGTATTAACAGATTGACCACCCGCTCCTGAAGATCTAAATGTATCAATTCTTAAATCACTATCTTTAATTTCAATATCAATATTTTCATCAATTTCTGGCATTACAGTAACTGTTACAGTTGAAGTGTGAATTCTTCCTTGAGTTTCAGTTAATGGAACTCTTTGAACACGATGAACTCCAGATTCAAATTTTAATTTTGAATAAACATTATCTCCAGTAATTAAAAAAACAATCAAAGAATAACCACCAGCAGAAGCTGCTAAAGAATCAATTACTTTTGTTTTTCAATTATTACTTTCAGAAAATTTTGTATATATTTTATACAAGTCTCCTGCAAATATATTAGCTTCATCTCCTCCTGCTGCTCCTCTTATTTCAATAATTACATTTTTATCATCGTTTTCATCTTTTGGTATTAATAAAATTTTTAATTGCCCTTCAATTTCTGGTAGTAATTTTTCATTATTAGTAATTTCTAATTTAGCCATTTGAACAATTTCTTCATCATCTTCATTTAATAATATTTTTGATTCTTGAATTGTCTTTTCAACATTTAAATATTTATTAAATAAATCAACAATACTTTTAATATTATTTGCTTCTTTTGTTAATTTAGTATATTGTTTTATATTGGATAAAAATTCATCTTTTTTAAGATTTTCAATTATTTCATTGTATTTTTCTTTAATTTCAATTAAAGAATCTCTCATCGGTTTTTCCATGATTTACTAATTTTACTATTTTTTTCTTTAAAAAGTAAATGCTAAAAAGTTTTGTATTTTATTAGATATTAAAAAAATATAAAATTAAATTAGGGGGTATTTAAAAATGAATAAAAAAAGTAAATTTTTACCTATATATTCTTTCCCACTTCTATTATCTTTAGTTACTTCAGTTTCTTTTGCTACTAATTATAAAATTAATAATTATGATTTAATTAATCAAAGAAATATTAATGATATTAATAACATTTTAAAAACACATTCATTTACAAATTTTAATAATGTTGAAATAGATTATACAAGTTCAAAAGAAAAAATTGCATTTACAAATGGAGATGATTTTTTATTAGAAATTAAAAATATCTTAAAAAATAATGAAAAAAAATATAATGATTTTATTAGTTCATACTATCAAATTAATAAAATTGATTTAAAGAATTTAAAAGTTGGCTATAGATACTCTGATAAATATTACAATGATTTTTATCCAACTCCTAGAGTTTTTGGACAATTTTATTTAAATAATCAAGATAGATTTTATGAAAAACAATCAAACGATATAACAAAAGGTTATTTTAAATCGTTAGATTCTGAACCTATTAATAATATCCAACATCCAAATTATGCTTTTCAAATTTATACAAAATATGAAAATGATAAAAAATGAATTTGAGAAGATGAAAATATTTTAAACATCAATTTAGAATTAACAAATTTTTTAAAACATAATCAATATGATCCTAAAAAAGATTTATATTTATGATTTTTACAAGATAATTTAAAGATAGAAAATGTTCCAAATGGTTCAACTAATATAAGTGATTATTATCAAGAAAATATTGTTGTAGATAAAACAAGTTCGATTAGTTTATTATCTATTTCACAAGATGCTAATTTATATTGCACTAATATGATTCCATTTAATGCAGAAATTAGAAATGAAAATAATGAAATAGAAAAAGAATGAATAGAATATCGTTATTTTTATTCAAAAGTTAAAAATGATGCAAATAAAAATTTAATTACTACAAATAATACAATTTTAAAACCTCAATCACCAATTGAAGAATCTCTAGATTCATTTAAAGAAGGAATAGCTTTTTTTGTAAAATTAAGTCCTGATACATTAGTTGAAACTAAAAGTAAAAATCAATATAAACTTAGTGATTTTTTAACTAAAAACTTTTTAATTGAATACCAAAAACATTTTAAAGATGTTTTATTAGAACAAGAAAAAGATATTACATTTTTTACCAATTATGATTCTCAATTAAAAAATAATATTTTTAAAATTGAACCATCAAATACAAATATCTTTTTTGAAGATAAAGATTATAGTTTAAAAAATCAAATCTTAGATTTATTTACTGCTTCTAGTGAAATAGATATTGCAAATTTTATAGAGATCATTTTTTCAAAAGAAGGAACTAAAAATAGAATTTCTTTTGATTTTAGTACTGCTTTTAAAAATTTAATAATTGGATTAAAAGAAGCAATTGATAATAATGTTTCTTTAGATCAAGTAATAAATTCTCAATGATATATTGAATCAAAAAAGGAATTTAATTTTTATTTAGATAATAATAATTTTGATTATGTATATCATTTTTTATCTTTAGTTAAAGACTTTTTTTCAGAAGATATTTATATTAATTATGCTAATGAAAATATCAAAATTTGAGATAGTAAATCTTTTAGTTTCATTTCATTTAATATAAAAGAAAATCAAAATACTATTAACAAAATGTATAAAAATTCAAATAGTAATTTAAACTTAATTAATAAATTAAAAATTGAAGATAATTCTAAATTTAATATAAGTAATGGAAATTTGGTAATTTTAAACAATAATAACAACAACGATAACAATAATAGTGCTCCAACTTTAAAAAACATTAGTGAAGCTAATGTAACTTTTGAAAATAATAAAAATTCTTTTGAATATACAGGTGATCCAATTAAGCCTTCAATTGAACTTAAAACTAGTGATAATAAATTAATTGAAAATCAAAACTATACATTGGAATATTTAAATAATACAAATGTTGGTCAAGCAACAATATTAATTAAAGGTCAAAACAATTATACCGGTCAAAAAGAAGTAACATTTAATATAACAAAAGCTACAAATTCAATTGAAGTCAAATACGATAAAAATCAAAATATTTCTGAAATAAAAAGTAGTTTTGGAAAAATTGAATTCTTTTATTTTTCAGATCAAGAATGTAAAAATCAATTAGATAAAAAACCAACAAATCCTGGTACATACTATTTAAAAGCAGTTGTTGCTGAAACAGAAAATTATAAACAAAGCGAAAAAGTAATTGAATTTAAAATCGAAAAACAAAATAATATTCCATTAATTATTGGATTATCAGTAGGTACTTTATTAGGAATAGTGATAATAGTTGGATTAATTTTGTTTATCCACAAAACAAAAAATTAGAAATTGATAGTATTTAAAATTGTTAAATTATTTTATAATTTTAAATAGGGAATTAATTTTTAGATTATTATTTTAAAAAAGCGAATCTTTATTATAAATAATTAGTAAATAATTTGAATATAAAATGATTATTTTTACTTTGAAATTATTTATTTTTATTTTACAAAAAAATAAATAATTTAGCACTCAAACAATTTAATTGCTATAATTTAAATTAATTTGTTCATTTTAATATGGAGGTTTTATGGATTTTAGTTTTACACCAAATAATGAAAAAATTGATGCTATAAAAAAATATGGTAAAAATTTAACTGATTTAGCTTTCCAAAATAAATTAGACCCAATTATTGGACGTGATGATGAAATTAGAAGGGTTGTTAGAATTTTATCTCGTAAAACAAAGAATAACCCCATTTTAGTTGGTGAACCCGGAGTTGGAAAAACTGCAATAGTTGAAGGTCTTGCTAGAAAAATAGCGCTTGGTGATGTTCCAGAAAATTTAAAAAATAAAGAATTAATAGAAATAGATTTAGCTTTAATGTTTGCAGGAACATCTTTTCAAGGTCAATTTGAAGAAAGAATAAAAAATTTAACAAGACAAATAAAAGAATCAAATGGCAATATAATAATTTTTATTGATGAAGTACATATGATTGTTGGTACTGGCAAAAATTCAAATAATAGTTCAATGGATGTTGCAAATATATTTAAACCGATGTTAGCTCGTGGTGAAATGATGTTAATTGGAGCAACTACATATGATGAATATAAAAAATACATTGAAACAGATGCAGCCTTAGAAAGAAGGATGCAAAAAGTAGATGTTGCAGAACCTACTATTGATGATACTATTACAATCATGAGGGGTATTAAAGATCGTTTTGAATCTTTTCATGGTGTAAAAATTGAAGATAGCGCAATTGTTGCTTCTGCAAAAATGTCATCTCGTTTTATTTCTGATCGTTTTTTACCGGATAAAGCAATTGATTTAGTAGATGAAGCTGCTGCTACATTAAAAACTATTATGAATTCAAAACCTGAAATTTTAGAAAAAAAAGAGCAAAAAAGAATAGCATTAGAAATGGAAAAAATTGCTCTTTCTAAAGAAGACAAAGAAGATAAATTATCAAAAAATAAAATTCGTTTAAAAGAAATCGATGAAAGTTTAAAAAAATTAAATTTAGAAATTGAACAAATTTCAAAAAAATGAAATCAAGAAAAAAAATCAATTGAAGAATTATCAAATAAAAAATTTCAATTAGAACAACAAAAACAAAAATTAATTCAATATCAAAATGAATCTAATTTTGAAAAAGCTTCAGAACTTTTATATAAATCAATTCCTGAACTTGAAAAAGAAATTATTGAATTAGAAAAAATATCTAAAAATAAAAATGATTCTTTAATAAGAGATAGTGTTGGAGAAAATGAAATAGCTGAAATAGTTTCTAAATGAACTAAAATACCAGTTTCTAAATTAGTAGAATCTGAAACAAAGAAATTATTGAATTTAGAAAATCAATTAAATGAAAGAGTAGTTGGTCAAGAACAAGCAACAAAACTTGTTGCAGAAACAATTTTAAGATCAAAAGCAAATATAAATGATCCTAATCGTCCAATTGGTTCTTTTATGTTTTTAGGACCAACAGGAGTTGGAAAAACAGAATTAGCAAAAACACTAGCTTTTGCTTTATTTGATAGCGAAAGACAAATGATTAGAATTGATATGTCTGAATTTATGGAAGCACATTCTGTTTCTAAATTAATTGGTTCTCCTCCTGGTTATGTTGGTTATGGAGAAATGTCACAACTTTCTGATAAAGTAAGACAAAATCCTTATAGTGTTATTTTGTTTGATGAAATTGAAAAAGCACATCCTGATGTTTTAAATATTTTGTTACAAATTTTAGATGATGGTATTTTGAAAGATTCAAAAGGAAAAGAGATTAATTTTAAAAATACAATAATAATTATGACTTCAAATGTTGGTTCTAACTTTATTTTAGAAAATGAAAAAAATTCATTAGAAAAAGTAATTAAAGAAGTACAAAAAGTATTTAGACCAGAATTTATTAATCGAATTGATGAAACTATTATTTTTAATACTTTAAGTGAATCTGTTATTGAAAAAATAATTGTTAAAGAATTAAACAATTTATCAAAAAGAGTTTATGAAAACCAAGAAATTAATATTAAATTTGATTCAAAAATTAATAAATATGTTTTAGAAAAAGGATATAACAAAATATTTGGTGCAAGACCAATTAATCGTTTAATAAAAAATGATATTGAATCATTTATTGCTAAAAAAATAATTTCAGGAGATATGAAAAAAGACCAAGTATATGAATTAACATGTGATAAAAATGGTAATGTAAGATTAATTGATGATTTATTAAATTAATTATGTGTACAGCTATAAGTTATAAAGATAAATTTTTTGGAAGAAATTTAGATTTAGAATTTGAATTGCCATTTTCAAAATTAATTATTGTTCCTAAAAAATATTTTATTCAATATAAAGCATCAAATCAAGTTCTAGAAATTAAATATGATTTAATTGGTATGGGTATGGTTGTTGATAATTATCCTTTGTATTATGATGCAATGAATGAAAAAGGATTGTTTATGGCCGGATTAAATTTTGAAGGATATGCTAAGTATTTTTCAATAAATCCAAAAAAGAAAAATATTTGTCCTTTTGAATTTATTTTATATATTTTAGGAAAATGTAAAGATGTAAATGAAGTAAAAGAAGCATTAAAAAATATAAATTTAGTGGATATAAATTTTAGTGATAGTATAAAAAATACACCTTTGCATTGAATGGTTTCTGATAAAAACTCTTCAATTGTCATTGAATCAACAAAAAAAGGAATAAAAATTTATGACAATGTTTATGGTGTTTTAACAAATAATCCTGAATTTCCATATCATTTAGAAAATATGAATAATTATATTAATCTATCACCTAATATTAAAAGACCGTTATTTAATGATCAATTATCAATAATATCTAATGGATTGGCAACAACTGGTCTTCCTGGAGGTCTTTCTTCAATAGATCGTTTTGTTAGAGCGACTTATACAAAATTAACATCATTTTCTTCAGATAATGAAATTGATAATGTAAATCAATTTTTCCATATTTTAAATTCTGTTAGCCAAGTTAAAGGAACTGTTATAGGTCATGAAAAAAGATATGAATTAACAATATATTCTAATTGTTATAGTTTTGATACATTAACTTGTTATTATAAAACTTATACAAATAATAGAATTAATGCTCTTTGTTTAAAAGATATTAATACAAATAATTCAAATCAATTATTAATATTTGATTTGAATCAAAAAGAAGATATTAATTACTTAAAAACGAATAAATAAAAATAATATTTTTATTTTAAATTTAGCAATTTTTATATTTAAGTGCTAAATTATGTTAAAATGGTAATTAATAAAAATTTATATTCTACATTAATATGAAAGGAATTATTATGGCCAAAGAAAAAATTATAGGAATCGATCTTGGAACTACTAATTCAGTAGTTGCTATTATGGATGGTAAAGATACAATCGTTCTAGAAAATCCAGCTGGTAAAAGAACCACACCATCAGTAGTTGCTTGAAAAGGTGGAGAAAGAATTGTTGGTGAAATTGCTAAAAGACAATTAGAAACAAATCCAGATTCAATTTCTTCAATTAAAAGATTGATGGGAACAAATCAAAAAGTTAAAGTTAAAGTAGATAATAAAGAACAAGAATTTACTCCTGAACAAATTTCTGGTTTCATTTTGACATATTTAAAAGAATATGCTGAGAAAAAAATAGGTTCTAAAATTGAAAAAGCAGTAATTACAGTTCCAGCGTATTTTAATAATGATCAACGTGAAGCTACAAAAGTTGCAGGTAAAATTGCTGGTTTAGATGTTGTAAGAATTATTAATGAACCAACTGCTGCTGCTTTATCTTATGGAATTGATAAAAAAGATAAAGAGCAAAAAATTCTAGTTTATGACTTGGGTGGAGGAACATTTGACGTTTCAATTCTAGATTTATCAGATGGTACATTTGAAGTATTAGCAACTAGTGGAGATAATCACTTAGGTGGTGACGATTGAGATAATGTTATTGTTGATTGAATAAAAGAAAAAATCAAAAAAGAAAATAATTTTGATGTTTCAAAAGATAAAATGGCAATTTCAAGACTTAAAGAAGCTGCAGAAAAAGCTAAAATTGAATTATCTGGTTCAGATTCAACAACAATCAATTTACCATTTTTAGCTATAACAGATAATGGACCTTTAAATGTTGAATTAGAATTAACAAGATCTGAATTTGAAAAAATGACAGCTCATTTAGTTGATCGTACAAGAAAACCTATTATGGATGCATTAAAAGAAGCTAATTTAAAACCATCAGATTTAGATGAAGTTTTATTAGTTGGTGGTTCAACTAGAATCCCTGCAGTTCAAAAAATGGTAGAACAAACTTTATCTAAAGCTCCAAATAGATCTATTAACCCAGATGAAGTAGTTGCTATTGGTGCTGCTATTCAGGGTGGAGTTTTAGCAGGAGATGTTTCAGATGTTCTTCTATTAGACGTTACTCCTTTAACTTTAGGTATTGTTACAGAAGGTGATATTATTGCTCCTTTAATTAAAAGAAATACAACAATCCCTGTTACAAAATCTCAAGTATTTTCAACAGCTGTAGATAATCAAACAGAAGTTTCAATTGTTGTTGTTCAAGGAGAAAGAGAAGTATTAGAAGGTAATAAAGTATTAGGTCAATTTAATTTAAGTGGTATTGATCCTGCTCCAAGAGGCGTTCCACAAATTGAAGTATCATTTTCAATAGATGTTAATGGTATTACAACAGTTACAGCTAAGGACAAAAAAAATAATAAAGAAGCAACTATTACAATTCAAAATTCAACTAGATTATCTGATGAAGAAATCGATAAAATGATTAAAGATGCTGAAGAACACAAAGAAGAAGATAAAAAACGTAAAGAAGAAAGATCAACTATCATTCGTGCTGAATCTTTAATTAATACTATGGAAAAAACAATTAAAGATTCAAAAGATATAGATCCAAAAATGAAAGAACAAACTGAAAAAGAAATCGCTTCTTTAAAAGAAATGATTGAAAAAAAACAAATAGAAGAACTTAAAACAAAATTAGATCAAATTGAACAAGCTGCTTCAATGTATGCTAATCAACAAGCAAATAAAGCTGCTGAAGATGAATCAAATAAAGATAGTGATGGACCAATAAAAGCAGATGTTGAAGAAAAATAATAATTAGAAAATAAATAAAAAAGAGGTTAATTCCTCTTTTTTATAACAACATTTTATAAAAAAGTCTATATTAAAAATTACAAATAAAAATTAATAAATTATTTTTTTGTTAAACTGTTATTAATGATTGAAAAAAATGTTGAATTAATTACAAACAGCTTAAGTCAAACATATGAATTAATTAAAGAACTTTTATCAACATGCAAAAGTTTTAAGTTTAACGTATCTTTTATTACATGAGGTGGATATCAAATTTTAGCTCAAACATTAGAAAAAGTTCATAATAAAAATATTAAAGGTCAAATATTGACCACTTCTTATCAAGAATTTAATGATCCTAAAATTTTGCAATTATTTTTAGATAATTTCGATAATTTCGAAATGAAAGTAGTTGATCAACAAACAATATTTGAAAATAAAATATCTAGTTCTTTCCACCCTAAAGGATATATTTTTGAATTCGATGATTACTACAAAATTATTATCGGTTCAGTAAATATGACTGAAAAAGCAATGAAAACTAATGTTGAATGATCAATTCTTATAAAATTAAATAAAGATGATATTCTTTTAGAAAACATTTTAAATGAATTTGAATTTTTATGAAAAAATACAAATGAATTAGATCAAGAATTTATTGATTATTATCAAGAAAAGTATATCAATGAAAAAAAGAATAAATTATTAAATTATCTTAATTTAAAAAATAGCGAAATAATTAGTCCTAATCATATTCAAAAAGAAGCATTAAAGAATTTGAATAATTTAAGAACTAAAGGAGAAAATAAAGCTTTAATAATTGCAGCTACTGGAGTTGGTAAAACATTTTTATCAGCTTTTGATGTTCAACAATTTAATCCTAAAAAACTTTTATTTGTTGTTCATAGAGAAGAAATTTTGAAAAAATCAGAAGAAACTTTTAAAAAAATATTCCCTCAAATATCAACAACAATTTTTAATGCTAATAAAAAAGATGTTAATCCTAAATTTATTTTTGCTTCCCATCAATCTTTGCATAGAAATTTAGAATTATTCAAACCAAATGAATTTGATTACATAATTATTGATGAAGCTCATCATATTAGAGCAAAAACTTATTTAAAAATATTAGAATATTTTAAACCTAAATTTTTATTAGGGATGACTGCTACACCTGAAAGAATGGATGGTGAAAATATTTTTGAATTATTCGATGGTAATATCGCTTTAGAAATAAGATTGAAAGAAGCAATTAATCAAAATTTAATTTCAACATTTCATTACTTTGGTATTTCAGATATTTCAAGCGTAGATTTAACAGATATTGATATAGATGATATTGATAAAATTTCTAAAAAATTAATGATCAACGAAAGAGTTGATTATGTTATAAAACAAATTAATTTGTATAAATATGATGGAAGCAAAATGTATTGTTTAGGTTTTTGTGCTTCTATTGAACATGCAAAATACATGAGTGAACAATTTAATAAAAGAGGAATTTGTTCAGAATATATTGTTTCTGAATTAAATTTTGAACAAAGACAAAATATTATCAATAGATTTCAAGATGAAAATGATCCATTATCTATCATTTTTGTTGTTGATATTTTTAATGAAGGAATTGATATTCCAAAAGTTAATTTAGTTTTATTTTTAAGACCAACCAATTCTCCTATTATTTTCTTACAACAATTAGGTAGAGGTTTAAGAAAGGATAATGAAAAATCATTTTTAACTGTTTTAGATTTTATAGCAAATCATAATAAGACATATTTAATTCCATATGCTATGGCTTCATTTAATAATGTAATTAATGAAGTATATATTCAAGATATGATTAAACAAGAATTTAAATCAATTCCAGAATTTCATATTGAATTTGATGAAATTAGTAAAGAAAGAATTTTAAATTCTTTTAATAAAATTGATTTTAATTCTAAAAAATGAATTAAAAATGAATATTTAGAATTTAAAAAAATTAGAGATAATAAAGTACCTTATTTAATGTGTGATTATTTAATTGATGGCGCTCCTGATATTTTGAAAATAATTAATAAAAGTAACTATAAAAATTATCTTTTATTTTTATTTAAAATGGAAAATTCAGAAGAAATATTTCAAATTTTAAAAGATGAAAAATTCATTCTTTTTTATCAAGAATTATCAAATATGTTACCTATTTATAGAATTAATGAATTTATTTTAATTTATGAATTAGTAAGACATGAAAAAAATATAAATATTGATGAAGCTTCAAAAATTATTAATAACTATACTAAAAATACTGATATTTGATCAGTTGAAAATACATTTAAATTTTTTAATGGAGATTTTTTAGATCCTAAAGATAATATAAAAATTATTGATATTAATAATAATGAAATGAGTTTAAATAAAGAATTTAAAAAAATATTAGAAAAAGAAATAAATAAAAAATACATTTTAGATTGTTTAGAATATGGAATTCAATATTTTTTACAAAATTATAATTTAGATCAATATCAATTCCCTTTTATTAAAATTGGACAAAAATATAAAATGAAAGAAATATTATCAATTAATCAAGATCATAGAAAATATTCTTCTTTATTTGGTCAAGGGATATATAAATTAAAGAATAATTTTTATTTTTTTATTGATTTAATTAAAGATGAAAATAATAAATTTCAATATAAAGATGAAATAAAATCAAGAAATTATATTATTTGAAGTTCTCCAGATTCTATGAATCAATTGTCTAAACAAGCAATAGAAATAATAAATCATCAAAAATTAGATATTCCAATTCATATTTTTATAAGAAAATATGCAAAAATTAAAAATATAAGCCAACCCTTTATTTATATTGGAAAAGTAAATGTAGAAAATTTTAAGGAAAACAATCCAATTATTTTTAAATTAAAATTAGAAAAAGCATTAAGTGATGAAATTTATTATCAATTAAAAAAATAATTTTTAATTTTTATATATTTTATACAAAAATATATAATTTTAAAACTATGATTGAAAATTTAGAAAAACCAAGAATAGCAATTAGTTTTGATTTAGGTACAACAAGTGTTGGGTGATCTATTTTAAAAATTAATTCAAAAGAAGTATCAAATGAAAATCTAGAAATAATCGATATGGGAGTAAGATTATTTGATGATGTTGCTTCAAAAGATGTAAATGTTGAAACAAGAAGAGTTGCAAGATCTAGGAGAAGAAGAATAAATAGACAAAGAATTAGAAAGTCTGATTTATGTAAATTATTAATTGATTTTAACATTGTAGAAAATAAAGAAGATTTTGAACAAAAAATAAGAAATTCAATTTTTGATTCTTTTGAACAAAAATGATTGATGCCATTAGATATTAAAATAAAGGGATTGGATAATGAATTAAATTCAAATGAATTAACTTTGATATTACATAATTATATAAAGCATCGTGGAACTTTGAATACTATTGATCAAAGTGAAGAAGCAGAAGCTGAGTTAAAAAAATTAGAAAATAATTATAATAAAAATTTATTCCCATGCCAAAATCAACAAAATTTATTTAACATAACCGGCAAAGTGTTAGGAAATAAAGAAAATTCTGTTATTTCAAATGAAGATTGAAAAAAAGAAATTAT
>JAFWJI010000044.1 GCA_017511585.1 Mycoplasmataceae bacterium | reverse complement strand
GGATTTGCAATATTTCAGGATTAAATATTGATTTAGATAAATAAATACATCCAAAAGGTTTGATTGTTTTAATTGTTGATAGTATAAATGTCTTATCAAATCCTAAAAATTTTTGAAATGTTAAAAATTTAATATTTTTATCATTTAAATTTATGATGCTTTCAATTATTTCTAAACACTCCGAATTACCATCTGATGTAATTAAAAAATAATCATCATAATTCATTTTGTTTTTTTCAATAAATAATTCAATTATTTTTTTGACAGTTATACTATTTATTTTTGAATAACCTATTCCATATTCTCCATAAATATAATTATTCATAATTTTTAAGTTGCCAAAAAATTCTTCTTCTTTAATTTCGAATTGATTTTTATCTTTTAATTGGTTTTGAAAGACTTTATTATTTTGGTATATTGAATTTCATTTAAATATTTCGTTGTTTTGTTTCATATTTTTATTTTATACTTAATTAATAAAGTAAATTTGTAAATTTACTAATTATTAAATTTCAACATATAATTTTCTAATATTTTTTGAGCTGCAATTGTATCTTTTTTCATTTTTTTCTTTTTTATTGTCAAATTCATTTGCTTCATTACTTCCAAAGAATTTTTGGTTGAATATTTTTCATCGAATAATTCAATTTCAATATTGATATTATTTTCTTCCATATATTTTTTAAATTGCATAACTTTTTTTCCGTTATTAGACAATGTTCCATCTATATTTTTTGGTAAACCTAAAATTATTTTTTCTATTGGTTTATTTATTTCAATTATTTTTTTAATTTCATTTAATAAAAATTCAAAATTATTTTTATCATAAAAAATAGTGGTTAATGGTTGGGCGATAATTTTTAATGGATCACTTATTGCAATTCCACTTTTTTTAGTTCCATAATCAATTGCTAATAATCTCATTATTTTTTTAAACAACTTTCATCAATTTCTTTATTAGCAACACCTTGTCATATCAATTTATTTCCGCCACCATTTAAATTAATATTTACAATTTCGTTTTTTATAAAATCTAATACATCATATTTTTTAGATGTAATTATAATTAAAGATTTTTCATTTTCTAATTTACTATAAGCAATAATAATGCTTTCTGGATTTTGCTCTCTAGTATTTGTTGCTATAGTTTTTAAATTTATTTTTTCAACACAAGTAAATATTATGTTTTTATTGTTTATGTTTAATTTATTTAACCTAATCTCTCCAACTATTTTATTTGGCAATTTATTAAGTATTTTTGTTTCATTTACAATTTGTTCTTTGTATTTTTCTATTGCTTCTATTTTTTGTTCTAATGATAAATTAGATAAATTAAATTCTTTTTTTGATAAATTTGAATCTTTTATATTTAATAGTTCCAAATATTTTGCATATAAAGAATTAAATTCGCTTTCAGATTTATGTAATTTATCTTCTAAATATTTATCAACAATTTCATTAGATGTTATTGCCCTAATTCTATAAATTCCTGTTCCTTTTGATTCGACATTTATTATTTTGAATTTTTCAATGTTTTTTGTATGATCAATGTGTGTTCCACCACATAAATCACTTGTTATATTTGGAAATTCAACAACTCTAATATAATTTGAATCAAAGTATTCTGCTTCTTCTTTTGTCATTATAGCATTCATTTTTTTAGCTTGTTCGATGGTTATTTCATGATATATTCTTTCAACATTTTTTTCAATTATTTCATTTATAAAATTTTCAATTTCTTGAATTTCGTATTGTGTTGGTTTATGTTTTAGAGGGAAATCAAAAGTTAATCTATTTTGATTATTATCAGAACCTAATTGTTCTATTGTATCTCCATATATTTTTCTTAATGCAGCAAATAATAAATGTGTTGCAGAATGATTTCTCATTAAACCCAATCTTATTTTAGGATCTACATAAACATTTATTGGTTTTTTGGAATCTATAATACCTTTTATAACGTGTATATTATTATTGTTTTTGTCTTTGAAAACATCTAATAATTCAATTTTGTTTTCTCCTTGTAATAAATATCCTTGATCATGTAATTGCCCACCACTAGTTGCATATAATGGAGTTTGTTCTAAAATTAAATATGAAATATCATTTTTATTATTTGTTCTTTCTATTTCTTGTTCTTCATCTAATAAATGTAAAATTTTGGCATTTTCTAATTTTAAATTGTCATAACCAATAAATTTGCTAATTGTATTTGTAATTTTTGTTAAAGAATTAATTTGTTTATCAAAATTTGAAGATTCATTTTTGTTTTTAGATTTATTAGCGTGTTCTTGTTTTAGTGTTGATAATTTTTCAAAATCTAATGTTAAATTATTTTCTATTAAAATATCATTAGTCATTTCAATTGGAAAACCAAAAGTTTCATACAATTTAAAAGCGACATTGATGTCAAATTGTTTATTATTAGATTTAATTGTTTTTTCTATTTCTTCTTCTAAAATCTTTTTCCCTTGTTCAATAGTTTTAGAAAAATTTTCTTCTTCTTCTTTTATTATTTGACTAACTTTTTGAACATCTACTTCAAAAATTAATGAATCAACAACACTTTGTACTAAATTATGTAAAAATGTTTTTTTATTAATTAATAATTTTTTTCCAGCATAATAAGCACGTCTAATCAGTCTTCTTATAATATAACCTCTTTGGGTATTTGAAGGAGATTCACCATCACTAATAGCATTAGTAATTGCTCTCATATGATCTGCTATTATTTTAAAATTTTTATTGATTATATTTTGTGTTGGTTCTTTTGTAAAGTAGTTATTAATGTCATATGTAAAACTTGACATTTTTTCAATTTCTTTAATTATTGGTAGAAATAAATCTGTATCAAAATTTGTTGGTCCATTTTGTAATATAGAAACTATTCTTTCTAAACCGGCACCAGTATCGATATTTTTTTGAGCTAGTTCAACATATTGACCATCACCTAAATTATTGTATTGTGAAAATACAATATTTCATATTTCAATATAACGATCGTTTTCAATATCGTTTGCAATTAATTCAGGACCACCTAAATGATATTCAGGACCTCTATCATAAAATATTTCAGTATTAGGACCACAAGGACCAGAACCTACATCTCAAAAGTTTGTATTTTTATCTCCTGGAATCAAATGATTTTCCTTATACCCTAAAGACAATCATTTATCTCTAACTTCTAAATCTTCTTTAAAATAAGTTATGTATATTCTGTCTTTTTCTAAATTAAATATTTTTGTCACAACTTCATCAGCAAATTCAATTGCTTC
>JAFWJI010000043.1 GCA_017511585.1 Mycoplasmataceae bacterium | reverse complement strand
TTCAAAACAATTTTGACATAGGGGAAAAATAAATGATGATAAAAAAATATTATTACAAACTATACATTTATTTTCTTTATTATTATTATTATTTTCATCAATTAATGACATTTTAAATCCTTGCATTTAATAGTTTTGCCATTCCGACAATAGCAGCACTATTACCTAGTTTTGCTTTATATAATTTAAAACTATTATGAAATTGATTTTGAACAATTAAATCAATAATATTTTTTTTAATTAATTCTAAATCAAAATGTGGAGATTCACTAATTCCACCACCGATTACAATTGCTTCAAAATTCATTATTATAATCATATTTGCAAGAACATGAGCAATCCCTTTATATCATTGATTTAATAATTCTTTTATTTTTTCATCTTTTGATTCTAATATTTCATATGTTGTCATATCAAGAGAAGTATTATCTTTTATCATTCTAATCAAACCAATTGAAGAATGATATCATTCTCAACGATTTCCTTGATAAATATGATTTCCTATTTCTCCTGCCATTCCGGAACTACCATGATAAATTTGATTATCAATAATTATTCCTCCTCCAATACCAGTCCCTAAAGTAATCATTAGTAGATTTTTGCAATTTTTTAATTCATCAGTAGTTGTTTCGCCTAAAACTGCTGCATTTGCATCATTTTCTACAATAATATCACCATCTATTAATCCTTGAAGTTCTTTTTTAAAATCTAATCCATTCATATCTTTTATATTTACATTTTCTCCAACGATTTTAGAACTAACTGGATCAACAATTCCTGGTACAGAAATTCCAATTCCATTAACTTGTTTTTCTTTTTGAATTTCTTTAATTTTTTCTTTAATTTTTTCAATTAAAATTTTAGAACCTTCTTCTTTTCCATTAAAACTTCATTTTGAATTTTCAATAATTTTGTAATCTTGTTTTATTAAAGCTCATTTAACAAAAGTACCACCAATATCAAATACTAAATATTGTTTCATTAATTTAACCTTTTAACCCTTTCAAAATAATTTTTATATTTATATAATAATTACAATAATTTATTATAAAATATATGTGCACATTTTATTAAAAGGATTAAACAAAGTTTTATTAAATTGTGATTTGATTAAAAATTTAAATGTTATTAAGTTTTTAATTTGTTATTTACTAATTTGTTTTAAAAGTATATTACAACAAAAAAATTTTTAGCATTTTGCTTAATTTGATATTAGGCAATATATTTTTTTAGAAAGAAAAAACAGATAATATGACACCAAGAATGAAAAAAAATTTAAAAATATCTGGTTGATCAGTTTTTGCAGGAGTTGCAATAGCATTACCTATTATTTCAGTTAGTTTTAGTTTTAAAACAAAAAACTCTTTTGATGAAAATAAAATAGGTGTTTATGTTGAATCATCATGAAGACCAGCATATGAAAAAGCGATTGAAAAATATAAACAAAAATATTCAGATTATAAATATGACATTCAACTTTTAGAATTAGGTGCATTTTCTGCGGTTGAATTAGTTGAGCAATTAGGTTATGCAGATCAAAAAGTTGCCGATCTTATTTATACTCCTATTGATAGAATTCCAGGGTTAGTTGAAAATCAAAACGCTTTAGTTGGTTATGAAACAGCACAACAACTTATATCAAACGAATTTGATAGTGCTATATATCAAGGTGAGACAGTTGAATCTTTTGCTAAAAAAGGTCAAGCTTTAGTTAGAAAACCAAAACCAAATGGCGGATTTGAAGATGAAACAACACCATTTTATTTTGCTGTACCACATGCAACAGAAGCTTTAATTCTATACTATAGTGGATTTACAGAAGAAGAAATTAAAAGTATAGATAGCATTACAAAAGCGGTTAATGATAATAAATGAGCAGATTCAATGTATGCATTTAAGTTCAATGATTTATGACATGGATTAGGAGTTTTAGCTGGATTTATTAATGCTCAAGAAGAAGGAGCTGGTATTAATGGTCAATTAGTTGGAAAAGTTTTAGTTACAGAAACTTCAAGTGGAGGATATCAATCAAACATGGTAAATATTGGTGATGAAACACCAGAACCATTAGAAGATTATGTAAACACTCCAGGTTGAGAACCAAATGGAAAAACTATTGAAACTTCAAAAGCTACAACAGGTTTAATTAACGCAGTTAATTGAATAGCCAAGTATTATAATGATGCTGCAACAGTTCCAGGAGTTGCAAATGATTGATTATTGGATGGAAATAGTTTTTCACCAACTGTTTCTTCTTTAATTGATACCAAACAAAAAAAAGCTGTTATTGATGGACCATGACAATTATCGAATTACAACAATAAATTTGATCATGCTATAGTAGTTCCTAATTTAGATACAAATGGAACAAAATATATTCAATCACCTGGTGGTTGAGTGTATGGTTTCAATCAAAGAAATCAATTAAATTATGACAAAATGAGAGATATGAAAAGATTTTTAAATATCTTATTAACTGATGAAGAAGTTATTAATTTGCAATATTTTA